>JAFJTK010000046.1 GCA_017880265.1 Candidatus Pelagibacter sp.
AATTAGATCACATTTATTTAGTTGAAGGATATATGGATGTAGTTGGTCTGAGTAAAAACGGAATTGAAAACGTAGTTGCAAACCTTGGTACTTCATTAACAGATAAACAAATCTTAACTTTAAATCAATTCTTTGATGATATTATAATTTGTTTTGATGGTGACGAAAGTGGGTATAAAGCTGCTCTCAGAGCTGCCGAAAATTCTATTAGAGAATTAAAACCTGAAAAACAAATATCCTTTTTATTTTTACCAGACAAAGAAGATCCCGATAGTTACGTGAATAAACATGGCAAAAACTATTTTGTTGATTTTACAAAACAAAGCAAACTATCTATTCATCAATTTATTTTTAGTCACTATAAAAAACAAACTGAAAATAACCCTTCATCGATGGCAATATTTGAAAAAAAACTAAGATCTATAGCAAACACTATTAAAGATGATTTTATTAAAAAATATGTTCTTGAATATTTTTTAGAAAAAATTGCAGAGTTAACACCTCATTCTAATCAAAATAAGAAAAAGTTTTATGTAAAAAAGACAAAATCACTTGATTCAACTAAAAAACATTTTAATGAAAGTCAGTCAATTTCAGGTGTAGAGTTAAAAGAATTTTCTTTACTATATCTACTTCTAAATAATTTATCTTTTTTTCAAGCAAATATTCACTTAATTGAAAATATTAAATTATTTACAGAAATAAATAAGCAAATATTTAATTCTATAAAAGACAAATTAAAGACAGGTGAGCTAATGAGCATTGGAAGTATAAATTTGGATAAACAATTGCTAGATAAAATAAATAAGTTTGCTCCAATTAAACATATTCTTAAAAATAAAGTTGATAATGATGATCAAGTGATTGAACTACTCGACGATATTTCTAAAGATTTATTTAATTACGATCTAGAATTTAGAATCCAAGAATTAGAATCGAAGTTTTCAAAAGATATGAGCGAAACAACATTTAATGAGCTAAAAGAGCTTAAAAACGAAAGAAAAATCAACTAATCTGAATAAATTAGCAATGGATTTTTGCTAATTTGATATTATATAAGTCTCTCAAACTTATATTGCTGTGGAAAGAATAATTACTAAATCATTTGCTAGATTAATGGGTCGAGGAACTCATAGAGGCTTCATTACTTATGAAGAATTAAGCAAATCACTTGGTAAAAGAAATCTTTCTGATGAAAATTTATCACAAGCATTTATTCATATCTTGGATGAAGGTGTAGCTTTAGTAGAAAAAAAATCTGATTTCAAAGTTTTAAGAAAAAAAGAAGGATCGTCTAAAGAAGAAGGTAAGACGATGGAGAAAAGCGATGATCCTATAAGAATGTATTTAAGAGAAATGGGTGGTGTAGAGCTACTTTCAAGAGAGGGTGAGATTGCAATAGCTAAAAGAATTGAAGCTGGAAAAGATGTAATGTTAATTGCATTATCGCAAAGTCCAATGACCGCTCAACAATTTTATGAATGGAATGATCAATTACAAAAAGATGAAATTTTAGTTAGAGAAATTATTGATATTGATACTAATTATATGGAGGATGAGTCCACAGGACCTAGCGCAAAGCAAAAAAATGCAGGTGAGACAGACAAAGATGAAAACTCTGGTGATGGTGATGATGATGATTTTAACCCAACACTTGCTGCAATGGAAACTGAGATTAAACCAAAAGTTTTAAAAACAGTAAATACATTAACTAAAGAATATACAAAATTAATAAAATACCAAAAAGAAAAACTTGATTGTGTTTTAAATTCTCAAAATTTTTCTCCAGCAAAAGAAAAGGGATACCAAAAGATTGTTGATGACATATTAGAAAATATTAAATCACTTCAATTATCACCTTCAGTGTTAGAAGAGTTGGTTCAAAAACACTATGTTGAAAATAAAAAGATTATATCTTTAGAAGGTAACCTTTTAAGATTGGCAATGGATCATAATATTCCAAGAAATGAGTTCATTAAGTTTTATATTGGTAATGAAATTAACCCAAATCTTAAAAAATTTTTAGATACAAATTCAATATGGAAACAATTTTTTGCAAAAAACAAAGAAGAATTTAAAAATATTAGAGAAAGATTAATTGAGATTAGTCATAAGCTTGGAATATCTGTAACAGACTTTAAAAAATTAGTTAGTAGAGTTCAAAAAGGTGAAAAAGAGTCTAGAATTGCTAAAAAAGAAATGGTTGAAGCCAATCTAAGATTAGTAATATCAATTGCTAAAAAATATACAAATAGAGGTCTTCAGTTTTTAGATTTAATTCAAGAAGGTAATATTGGTTTGATGAAAGCTGTTGATAAATTTGAGTATAGAAGGGGATATAAATTTTCAACATATGCTACTTGGTGGATTAGACAAGCGATTACAAGATCAATTGCTGACCAGGCTAGAACTATAAGAATTCCAGTTCATATGATTGAAACAATTAATAAAATTGTAAGAACTCAAAGATTAATTTTAAGTGAGTTTGGAAGAGAGGCAACTCCTGAAGAATTAGCTCAAAAACTTAGAATGCCACTTGATAAAGTAAGAAAAGTTTTAAAAATTTCTAAAGAACCTGTTTCATTAGAAAAACCAGTTGGTGATGAAGAAGACAGTAGTCTAGGAGATTTCATAGAGGACACAAAAGCATTAGCTCCTTTAGAACAAGCAATCAAATCTAACCTTGGAGAAGCAACAACTAAAATTTTATCCACTTTAACTCCAAGAGAAGAAAGAGTTTTAAGAATGAGATTTGGTGTTGGAATGAATACAGACCACACTTTAGAAGAGGTTGGTCTTCAGTTTTCTGTAACCA
>JAFJTK010000055.1 GCA_017880265.1 Candidatus Pelagibacter sp.
CAGGTGAAACTATTGATTATGGTCCATGTGCATTTATGGATCAATATCACCCCAAAACAGTTTTTAGTTCTATAGATAAATTTGGTAGATACGCATATTCTAACCAACCTCCTATAGCTAAATGGAATTTAGCTAGATTTGCTGAATGTCTCATTCCACTTATTGATAAAAATGAAGAAACTGCAATTAAAATTGCAACTGATGTAATCGACAACTTTCAAAATATTTATGAAAAAAAATGGTTAAATATGATGAGAGATAAACTGGGCTTATTTGGTGAAGATAAAAACGATAGACAGTTAATTGATGATTTACTTAATTGGATGGAAAAATATAAGATTGATTACACAAACACTTTTTGTCATTTAATGGAAATCAAAATAGATGAGAACACCTATAAAGATGAAGCTTTTATAACATGGTTTGATGAATGGAAAAAAAGATCTAAATTAAATAATTCTTCTAAAGAAAAACAAATTGAATTAATGAAAAAAAACAATCCTATTGTTATTCCAAGAAATCACAAAGTAGAGGAAGCTTTAACTGAAGCTAACAATGGTAACTTAGAAAAAATGAAAAAACTTAATGATATATTGAAAAATCCTTATTCTAATCAAAAAAATATTGCAGAATACCAAGTCCCTGCTCCGATTAGTAATGAAAAGTATCAAACTTTCTGTGGTACTTAAATTTATAATACGTAAGGTTCAGGTCTAGCACTGTTACCTAGCACTCTTTCAACTGCAAACTCACTAATATCAATAGTTTGATAAGATCCTGTTGTAATTAATTCTGTTAATGCTCTTCCAATTCCTGGTGCTTGCATCAAGCCTCTTCCAGTAAATCCAGAAGCCATGTAAACATTTTCATATTTAGGATGTTTGCCAACAACAGCATTATTGTCTAATTTATTACAGTCATAGTATCCAGCCCATCCACCCGTTAATTTTAATTCTTCAAAAGCAGGTATTCTTTTTGCAAGTGCAGGCCAAACTAATTCTTCAAAATCATTCCATGCTGGTTCTAAATCATCAGCATCGAATACAGAAAGTGGTGATCCAGCCAAGTATTCTCCACCCTCTGGTCGCCAATAAACTCCGGTTGTTAAATCACCAGTTAAAGGCATTTCCTTAATATAAGTTGGACATTTAACCCTGAAAACTGTGTGTTTTTGTGGAACAACTGGAATATCTTCTAGTAGTTCTTTAGTCCAACAGCCTGCAGCTGAAACAATTGTTTTAGCTTTGATTTCAGAAATACTTTTAACATCCCCTTTGATAAATTCAGCACCAAGCTCAATAGCTTTACTTTTAAGAGCGCTATGAAACATAAAAGGATCAATCCAACCTTCACTTTGATTATCGGTATAAGTTGCAGTTTCAATTCCTTCGCTATTAACATAGGGAAACACTTTTGATAATTCTGATCCTTTAATATTTTTTGTTCCAGCATCACATTCTTTGTGATTTTCTAAAGCTCGGTATTGTTCTTCGGCATGTTCTGGACCAAACATTAAAAGATATCCATTTGTCACCATACTTGCTGTAGGATTTGGATTTTTTTCAGTTTTTAACAATTCAGGAATTTGATAAATAAATTCTCTAGCAAACTTTCCTAATAAAATATTTTCTCTTTGAAAAAATTGTCTTCTAAAACCACCTAAGGATAAAGGGAAAGAAGCCGTTTTGTATGTTGGATCTCTTTCTATAACTTTTACTTTTCTACCCTCTTTAGATAAAAAATAAGCAGTTGCTGCTCCTATGATACCACCACCAATTACTACTACATCATCCATATTTAATTTAATATAATTAGACTGCTGTTAAGAATTAGTGCAAAGCAACACCAAAGTAAATATGGAATCATTAAATATGCACTAATCATCTTGACGCGTCTAAACCTTAAAATTAGATTGATAATAAAAGCTATTAATATGATCAATACTATTAAAGCTAAAAGCATGTTGTGGAATACAAAAAAAGTAATACTCCAAGTTGTATTAAAAACTAAGTGAATAAAGTAAATATAAACCGTATTCATTTCTTTATTTTTTGAATGCCAATAAAGCCATATAGAAATAGTCATCATTAAATACAAAATAGTCCATACTGGACCAAACACCCAATCTGGTGGATTAAATATTGGTTTATTCAATAATGAATACCAAGGCTCTTTAAAATTAATAGTAGCTAAACCGCCAACTAAAGACGCTGAAAAGGTAATGATTAGAAACAATATAAATGTTAAGAGTTTATTTTTAATCATGCTATTAATACATATCAAAAAATGAGCAAAAAAACTATTTGGATAACTGGCGGAAGTACTGGGATAGGTAAAGCTTTAGCAATTAAATTTGCAAGTAAAGGTTGGAATGTTGCTGTTTCTGCAAGAAGAGAAGAGTTATTAAATGAACTTTCAAATACATACGAAAATATTTCAGCATTTCCACTTGATGTAACAGATAAATTAAAATGCAACGAAGTATTTAACCAAATTATAAATAAGTTTCAGAGTATAGATATTTGTTTTTTTTCAACTGGCACTTGGAATCCTAAAAAAGAAAAAGATATTGATATAGAGCAAATGGAAGATGTGTTTAAAATAAATTTTTTTGGAACCGTAAATAGTATTAAAGCTGTTGAAAAATATTTCAGAGATAAAAAAGATGGCATTATTACTATCGTTTCATCTATTGCAGGTTACAGAGGATTGCCTAATTCAACGGGTTATGGGCCTTCTAAGTCAGCTCTAAATAATTTGGCTGAAAGTTTATATTTTGACTTTAAAAGAGACAATGTACGTGTTTGTTTA
>JAFJTK010000117.1 GCA_017880265.1 Candidatus Pelagibacter sp.
ATAGACATATCCATTATTCCACCCCAAGTTCTAAGCATTTTTAATTTACTTAAAAAAGGCATCATCGCAATTCCTTCCGTTAATACGTGCTGTAAAGTTGGTAAGTTACCTCTTTGTGCATAACTATTATAGCCATCTAAATCTCCACCCATTACCATTTCACCTTTATCAGACTGACTTATATAAAAATGCCCCGCTCCAAAAGTAACCACTCTATCTAAAATTGGTTTTACTGGTTCTGAAACGCACGCTTGAAGAAGATGTGTTTCAATTGGTAAAGTCATATTTAGTTTCTCAGCTAAAATATTTGTACTACCTGCAACACACAAACCAATTTTCTTTACTTTAATATCTCCTCTTGAAGTTCTTACACCATTAATTTTTCCACCACTTACATCAAAACCTGTGACTTCACAGTTTTGAATGATATCAACTCCCATTGAGTCAGCTTGTCTTGCATATCCCCAAGCAACCGCATCGTGTCTTGCTGTTCCTGCACTTGGTTGCATTAATCCACCAAAAATCGGAAACCTCACATTTTCAGAAAAATCTGCCATTGGTATAATTTCTTTTACCTGTTCTCTGTTTAGTAAAACTGCATCAATTCCATTCAACCTCATTGAATTTCCACGTCTTGCATAGACATTCATTTGTGCATCAGAGTGTGCAAGATTAATAATTCCTCTTGGAGAAAACATTACATTGTAATTTAAATCCTGGCTCATCTTTCTCCATAAATCCATTCCAAATTCACTAAAAAGTGCATTATCATCATGCATGTAGTTAGATCTTATAATGGTGGTATTTCTTCCAACATTACCTCCACCAATCCAACCTTTTTCAATGATAGCAACATTTGTAATATTATGTTCTTTTGCAAGATAGTAAGCAGTAGCTAAACCATGACCGCCACCTCCGATAATCACAACGTCATATTCTTTTTTAGGAGTTGGATCTTTCCAAGCTAAATCCCAATTTTGATGTCCAGAAAAAGCGTTTTTAACTAGATTAAATATAGAATATTTTTGCATGAGATATTTTTATCTCAATGAATATAAATAGTTCTTATTTTTTTTATATATATTTTTTAGAAGTTTCCAAAGAACTTAAAAAAGGATAAGAAGTCATCAATAAAAAATTATAACTTTAGGATTTTAAATGAGCGATGTTAAATCAGATATTCAAATAGCTAGAGAAGCTAAAATGCAACCTATAAATGATATTTTAGCAAAAATAAATGTGCCTGATGAAAGTGCTGCTTTCAGTCCAATGGGAAGACACATCGCAAAAATAAACTTAGAGTATCTTGATACTTTAAAAGACAAACCGGATGGTAAATTAATTCTAGTTACTGCAATAACTCCTACTCCAGCTGGTGAAGGTAAAACTACAACTTCAGTTGGATTAAATGATGGTTTGAATAAAATTGGGAAAAAATCTATTGTTTGTTTAAGAGAACCCAGCCTTGGACCATCGTTTGGTATGAAAGGTGGAGCTGCAGGCGGAGGTTATGCTCAAGTGGTTCCAATGGAACAAATTAATTTACATTTTACTGGTGACTTTCATGCAATAACTTCAGCTCACAATTTACTATCAGCGTTAATTGATAATCATATTTATTGGGGAAATAAATTAGATATAGATGTTAGAAGAATTGTTTGGAAAAGAGTAATGGACATGAATGATCGTTCATTAAGATCAATAAATATAAACTTAGGTGGTGTTGCAAATGGTTTTCCAAGGGAAGATGGTTTTGATATCACTGTTGCATCTGAAATCATGGCCATCTTTTGTTTATCAAATGATTTAGAAGATTTAGAAAAAAGAATTGGAAATATAACAATTGCATACACAAGAGATAAAAAACCTGTTTTTGCTAAAGATTTAAAAGCTCAAGGTCCAATGACTGTATTATTAAAAGATGCCATTAGACCAAACGTAACTCAAACTTTAGAAAACAATCCTGCGATTATTCATGGTGGTCCATTTGCAAATATTGCACATGGATGTAATTCTGTAATTGCAACTAAAACTGGATTAAAACTTGCTGACTATGTGGTAACTGAAGCAGGCTTTGGTGCAGACTTAGGAGCTGAAAAATTTCTAGATATCAAATGTCGAAAATCAAATTTAAAACCAAGTTGTGTGGTTATTGTTGCAACTATTAGAGCTCTAAAGATGCATGGTGGTGTTGCAAAAGATGATCTTAAAAATGAGAATGTAGATGCTCTTAAAAAAGGGTTGGTAAACCTTGAAAGACATATTCAAAACGTTCAAAAATTTGGTCTTCCTGTAGCTGTTGCAGTTAATCATTTTATTAAAGATACTGATAATGAAGTAAAAGCTTTAATTGAATTTTGTGACGGAATGGGAGTTAAAGCAAGTCTATGTACTCATTGGGCTAATGGTGGGGAAGGTACAAAAGAACTTGCAGCTCATGTTTCTGACTTATGTGAAAAAAATGAAGCTAAATTTCAATTTTTATATGAGAGTAAAACTCCATTATTTAAAAAGATTGAGACTATAGCTAAAGAAATTTACAGAGCTGATGAAGTTATAGCCGACACTAAAATTAGAGACCAATTGAAAAGTTTTGAAGAAGCTGGTTTTGGTGAATTACCTATATGTGTTGCTAAAACTCAATATAGTTTTTCAACAGACCCAAATTTAAAAGGGGCACCCACTGGACATTCTCTACCAATTAGAGAAATCAGACTTTCATCTGGAGCTGAATTTATCGTTGTGGTTTGTGGAGCTATTATGACAATGCCAGGTTTACCAAGAGTTCCAGCAGCAGACTCTATCAAACTAAATAAAGATGGTGAGATTGAAGGTCTTTTTTAATTAGTTTTTTAAATAATTTAGCCAATTTCGAACTTCACAGGTTCTATCCTTAAAGTTCAATAATTCGTTCTCAGACTTTATATATGAGATGTGGTTTTGATATTCTTTCTCACTTGAAAAAATTTTATTTGTAAATAATCGATCTTTTCGACCAGCAATAAGATTAAGCATTTGAAAATATTCATAGTCAGGATGGTATTGTAGACCAATAATTTCTGAATTACCTGCATCAAACTTAACTCCCATCACATTGTTAACCTTGTCACTTGATAAAAGAATAGCATTTTTTGGAAGTTCACTTACTTCGTCAAAATTGAAAGCTGGCGAAGTAAAAATTGTTTTTTTATCTTTATATATAAAATGTTTTTCACCTTCACTGTTAATGATTACATCTGATGCAATTCCTATATGAGCACCATTTTTTCCAGGATTAACTTTGCCCCCAGCAGCAGTTGAACACACTTGTAGTCCCCAGCAAATTGCTAAAATTTTATTTTTTTCATTAAAACAATTAGATGCAAATTGGATATGTTTCTTAATTACATCAGTCATATCATTTATTCTCATCGCACCACCTGTAAAAATGATACCATGATATTTATTCATATTTTTTAAAGCATTTGTTGTCTCATCATCATGTCCTGGATTAATAATATCTGTGTTAGTTGATGGCTCCAATTTTAAAATCAAATTTTTTAAATTATCTGCCGCAGAAGCTCCAGCAGCTTTAATAAAAAACTCACTGTCTTCTCTAATATTTCCTTCAACAATTAAAATATTTAAATTACTCACTCAAATAATTCACCTTTCATACTGTGCTGATACATTAGTTTCATATCTGCTTCAGACAATTTTTTTGGGTTTCCTCCAGTTGAGGGATCTGCTAAGGCCATTTTTGACAATCTATCAAGATCAAAATCTTTTTCATCTATTACCTCTGATAATTTATGAGGTATTTCAAGTTTTTTTCTTAAATCTAAAATCCAATTAATAAAACCATTAAAAGATCGATCTGGAAGTTCTAAATAATCACAAATCTTAATTATTTTTTTTTCTATTACATCTTTATTGAAAGTTAATACATAAGGCATGAATATTGCATTAGATAAGCCATGATGAATATTGTTTAGAGCGTTAACAGGATGACTTAATGAATGAATTGCCCCTAACCCTTTTTGAAATGCAGTTGATCCCATGCTAGCTGCTGACAACATATTTTGACGAGCTTCAATGTTTGATCCATTGTTAACTGCTTCTAGCAACCAATCGTTAATTATTTTCATACCCTCAAGTGCAATTCCATCAGCCATTGGATGATAGCCTGGTGCACAATAAGCTTCTAAATTATGTGCTAAAGCATCCATACCAGTTGCTGCTGTAATTTTTGATGGAAGTCCAACTGTTAAAACTGGGTCCAATATGACTATTGATGGTAAAAATTTAGGATGAAAAATTATATTTTTTACACCTGTTTCCTCGTTTAAAATTACAGATGCACGCCCTGTTTCTGATCCAGTTCCTGCAGTAGTTGGAACAGCTATAATGGGTGCTATTTTCTCTGATTTAGCTTTAGTCCAATTATCTCCAACATCCTCAAAATCCCATATAGGCAATGTTTGACCTGACATAAATGCAATTGCTTTACCAACATCAAGGCCACTTCCACCTCCAAAAGCTATTACTCCATCACAACCATTTTTATTAAAATAATCAACACCCTCATTTACATTAGTGCCCGTTGGATTGCCCACTACATTTGAATATAATTCAACTAAAATTCCATTATTTTTAAGATTATCTAATACATCAGTAACAATTTTAGATTTAGCAAGACCACTATCAGTAACTAATAAAGGTTTGTAGATCTTTAAATTGTTACAAGCAATCGATAAATCTTTAATTCTGTCTTTTCCAACCCACATAGTTGTTGGGTAATTCCAATTTGAATTCATTTACCAATTAATTTCTAATTTTTTATTTTCACAAATAGTATTTAACATATTAAATAATAAAGGAAAATTTTTACTACTTAGATCTTCTAATATTTTTGGTCCAATCTCTAAAGCAAGTTGAGCTCCTTCTACTGTAACATCTTTCATAAATTGTTCTTTAGCTTCTTTATATAAAAATCCTTGACCCAAATATTTTCCCATCAAACTATTTCTTCCGCCAATAGCACTAACGTACAAATCACCAAGACCTGCTAAACCATAAACTGTTTCTGACTTACCTCCGTAGTGCAAAATAAATTCAACCATTTCTGAAATTGATCTATGAATTAATGAGGCTGCAGTATTTAAAAAATATTTGGATTGAATCTCTTTTGAAGCTTTGGAGTTACTTAATCCTTCAGATGCACCAATTAACATTGAATATATGTTTTTAATCGCTCCAGATAACTCTACTCCAGGTACATCTTCTGATATTTCCATGGAATAATAATCTGTTGAAATCATATTTTTTAATGACTGACACTGTTTTAAATCTTTGTTAGCAATAACTGTTCCTGTTCTCATTTTATTTGCTAAACCAGCTGCTAAACAAGGGCCTTTAACTGCTGAAATATTAATTTCTGAGTGACCATTTTTTTCTAAAATATTTTTAATTTTATCGGATAGTGTCGTAAGTTTATTGTCAACAATAGATAAACCTTTTGTTAATAAGACAATTGGTAATTTTTTTTTATAATTCTTAGATATTTGTTTAGCAAACCATTCAATTCCTATTGAACTTATTCCTGCAACAATTAAATCTACATCTTTTTCTAAAATAGGCTGCAATTCATTGAATTGGACAAATTTTATTTCCTTTGGAAGTTTTGTTTTTAATCCTGGATGAAAATATTCATTTGAAATAATATCTTTTATCAAATCATCCTCTAAATGGGTGCCAACAATTGTGACATCATTTTCATTTTCAACGCAAGGAACAGCAAAAGCAGATCCCATCGCGCCAGCACCAATTATGATTATTTTTTTCATAAGCTAAAAATTAAGCTAAAGTTTTTCTAATTGCTTGTTGCCACCCTTTCAATAAGTTAGTTCTTAAATTTTTCTTAATTTTAGGGGTAAAAATTGCATCTTTTTTCCATTTATTTTTTATTTCTTCTAAAGATTTAAATTCACCTGCTTGATATCCTGCAAAGAAAGCTGCACCTAATGCTGTTGTTTCTTGAATAGCAGGTCGTAATACTTTTGTATTCAAAATGTCTGATAAAAACTGAGAAAACCAGTCGTTCGCAACCATACCTCCATCAACTTTAATAATATTAGGTCTAGATCCATCTTTTTTCATAGCATCAAATAAATCATAACTTTGATAAGCTACCGACTCGATTACTGCTCTTACTAAATTTTTCCAATCTGTATTTCTGGTTAATCCAGTTATCAATCCCTTGGCTTCTGCTTTCCAGTAAGGAGCTCCTAAACCTGTAAATGCTGGCACAACATATACTCCATCGTTATCAATTATAGATTTTGAAATTTTTTCAGTTTGTTGAGCATTATCAATCAGTTTAATCTTATCTCTTAACCATTGAACACCAGCACCTGCAATAAATATAGAGCCCTCTAATGCATACGTATTTTTGTTTTTTAATCTGTAGCAAATCGTAGTTAATAATTTATTTTTAGATAAAATTTTTTTATTTCCTGTATTTATTATAGCAAAGGCTCCTGTGCCATATGTACTTTTAACGGAACCTTTATCAAAACAAGCTTGCCCAACTGCAGCTGCTTGTTGATCTCCTAATACTGCATTAATTGGTATTTCTTCACCTATAATTTTCTTAGAAGTTACTCCAAAATCATCAGCAGAATTTTTTACTTTGGGTAAAATAAATTTTGAAATATTTAGTTTTTTTAAGATTTCATCATCCCATTTATTTGAATTTATATTATACATCATAGTTCTACTTGCATTAGTTGCGTCAGTAAGATGATGTTTTTTATTCGTTAATCTCCAAATTAAAAAAGTATCAATTGTTCCAAACATCAATTGTTTATTTTTCAAAAGTTTTTTTGATATTGAAACATTATCTAATATCCATTTTACTTTTGTTGCTGAAAAGTATGGATCAATAAATAGTCCGGTTTTATGCCTGAATAAATTTTCTAATTTTCTTTTTTTTAAATTTTCACAGATTTTACTTGTTCTTCTATCTTGCCAAACAATTGCATTATATATTGGTTTGCCAGTCTTTTTATCCCAAAGAATTGTTGTCTCTCTTTGGTTGGTAATTCCAATTGAAATAACCTTTGCTTTTAATTTTTTACTTTTTTTAATTGATTCTTTAATTGTTTTTAAAGTCACCTTCCAAATTTCTTCTGGATTATGCTCAACCCACCCTGGTTTTGGAAAAATTTGTTGAAATTCATATTGAGAAGAAAAAACTTTTCTACCTTTTAAATCAAATAAGATTGATCTACTCGAAGTAGTTCCTTGGTCAATTGAAAGAATAAGTTTATTCACTAAGCAAATTATAAATTATTTAATTAAATATTGCATACATTGAATAATTAATTCTTTTAATTTCTTACATTTTGTGAGTAAATAAAACATATAAAATATTTACTGGAGATAATTAATGACAAAAATTGCTATAATTGGTGCAGGTCCGTGTGGATTATCAATGCTAAGATCGTTTGAACAAGCTGAAAAAAAAGGTGAAAAAATACCTGAAATAGTGTGTTTTGATAAACAGGACGATTGGGGTGGTTTATGGAATTACAGTTGGAGAACTGGTTCTGATCAATATGGAGACCCTATTCCAAATAGCATGTACAGATATCTTTGGTCTAATGGGCCAAAAGAATGTCTTGAGTTTGCCGATTATTCCTTTGATGAACATTTTGGTCAACCAATACCATCTTTTCCACCTAGAGAAGTTTTATATGATTATATTCTTGGAAGGGTAAAAAAAGGAAATCTTAAAAATAAAATCAAATTCAATACAACTGTAACAAATGTTACTTATAGTAATGATAGTTTTAATCTTACTTATAGAGATAAAAAAAATGATACAATTTTAAAAGAAACATTTGATTATGTAGTTGTATCAACAGGTCACTTCTCAGTTCCTTTCATTCCAGAATATCCTGGGATGAAATCTTTTCCTGGAAGAATAATGCACTCTCATGATTTTAGAGATGCTGAAGAATTTAGAGGAAAAAATGTAATTGTACTTGGCAGTAGTTATTCTGCAGAAGATGTCGCTTTACAATGTCATAAATACGGAGCCAAAAGTGTAACTATTGGGTACAGACATAATCCAATGGGATTTAAATGGCCTAAAGGAATGAAAGAAGTTTACCATCTTGATAGACTTGAAGGAAACAAAGCTATTTTTAAAGATGGACATGAACAAGAAGCAGATGCTGTAATTCTCTGCACTGGTTATCTTCATCATTTTCCTTTTCTTACAGAAGATCTTAAACTTCAAACACACAATAGATTATATCCACCAAAATTATACAAAGGGGTTGTTTGGGAAAATAATCACAAGTTAATGTACTTAGGAATGCAAGATCAATTTCACACTTTTAATATGTTTGATTGTCAAGCTTGGTTCGCTAGAGATGTTATTATGGGTAAAATTACACTTCCAAGTGAAACTGAGATTAAAAATGATATTAATAAATGGGTTTCACTGGAAGAAAAATTAGAAAATCCAGATCAAATGATTGATTTTCAGACAGAATATACAAAAGAACTTCATTCATTATCTGATTATCCTAAAATTGATTTTGAATTAATTAGAAAACACTTTAAAGAGTGGGAACATCACAAAGTTGAAGACATTATGACTTACAGAAATAAATCTTTTTCTTCACCTGTGACTGGGTCTATTGGTCCAGTTCACCACACACCATGGGAGACAGCAATGGATGACTCTTTAAAAACTTTTTTAAATAAATAATAAAATTATTGGGCTATTTTTAATAAAATAGCCCAATTTAAAATATTTTTAATCTTCTTTTTTAAAATAAGGTATCAAAAAAACAAAACAGGCAATTAAAAAGAATAAACTTCCAAACATTGCCCAAAAGTTACCCATACTAGATATAATAAATCCAATCGCTGAAATAATAAACAAGACCCAGCCGATCATATTGATTGTTTCATTTTTCATCTTTTTTATTTATTGAATTCCAAGATGTTTTTTTCTTTGATTAACCCAAGTTCTTATCAAATTATCAAAAATCAAACCAATGAAAGCAACACAAATACCTAAAGTTAATCCAATACCAGCACCATTTTTATCTGATAGTGCTTTTAAAATGTATTGTCCTAAATCTTCTGTGCCAATAAACGCTCCAATAATTACCATAAACAAAGCAAAAACAATTGTTTGATTTAAACCAAGCATCATGTGTGGAAAAGCTAAAGGAAACTCTATTTTAGTTAATCTTTGGAATTTATTTACACCTGACATTGTTGCAGCTTCATGCAAACCAACCGGAACACTTCTTAAACCTTCAATAGTGTATCTTGTTGCAGGTATCGTTGCGTAAACAATTACTGCAATTAATACTGAAGTATCTGTGATGCCAAATAACATCATTACAGGAATTAAATATACGAATGACGGAAAAGTTTGAAATATATCACAAACCCCAAGCATAAACGCAGCTGATTTTTTATTTTGAAAACTCAATGTTCCAACTGTAAAACCGATTAAACAAGAAACCACTACTCCAAAAGTTGCCATGTATAATGTAACAAGCGCTCTATCCCACCATGGACTTAAAGCTATAAATAAAGTTAAAGCAGCTATAACTATAGCTGAACGAATTCCTCCAATTAAATATCCTGCACCAACTGCTAAAACTAAAGTAGCTACTGCAGGCATTCTTAAAAATAAAGCTCTCATTGGCTGAAGCACATCTACAATTAACCATGTATTAAAAGCTTTAATATAAACGAAGAAAGTATCAAAAATCCAATCAACACCTTTATTCCAAAAATCTGCAGTTGATATTCCTTTATTATGTGGGACTTCAAACAAGTAGTTAAAACCACCTTTGAAAATAAAAGTTCCAATATAGGCAAGAATTATTCCAATTATTACCGAAGCTGAAAAAAATATTAAATTTTTATTTCTTTGAAAAAATGTCATGTTACCAAAATAATCAATTTGTTTATTGGCCCAAGCTAAAGACATTTTGTCCAAAAGAATTGCAATTAAACTTATACATAAGCCAGCTTCTAAAGCTAATCCAATGTTAAGTTGGTTCAATGCTAATAATAAATTAAATCCTAAACCCTTAGCACCAATGAATGCAGAAATAACGGCCATTGAAAAACAAACCATAATAACTTGGTTAACTCCAATTAAAATATCTCGTCTTGCTGTAGGAATTAATACTTTCAGCATTAATTGCCAATTAGTACAGCCGCTCATACGTCCTGCTTCAATAACTTCTGGGGGGATAGCTCTTAAACCCAAAATTGTTAATAATATCATTGGTGGAACTGCAACAACCATAGTAATGATTACGGCAGCATGATCACCAACTCCAAAAAGAACAAGAGCAGGAACTAATACAGCGTATTGTGGCATAGTTTGCATCACTAACAGAATTGGATACAAAGCTTTTTCGACTCGTTTGCTTTTATAAGCAGCTATACCTAGACCTAATCCAAAGATAAATGATAGCGGAGCTGCAACTAATATAAATGAAAGCGTTTGCATTGACGGTTTCCATTGACCAAATATCGAAATATAAATCAGCGTTAATCCAGCAAACAAAGCTAATCCTT
>JAFJTK010000044.1 GCA_017880265.1 Candidatus Pelagibacter sp.
GGATATCCTGTAGAGGCATACAATTGCCAACTTTAATTTCTTTTTTAGACCCATTTTCAATTTTGTCACCAGCTTTGATTTTTTGTGGTGCTAAGTAATAAGCATGAGTACCATCTTCAAATTTAACTAGCATTATGTAACATGATCTATTTGGATCATACTCAATTCTTTCTACAGTAGCTTCCATGTCAAATTTTTTACGGTAAAAATCTACATGTCTGTACATTTTTTTATGACCACCAGATCTATTTATATTTGTAATGTGTCCATTGTTGTTTCTTCCTTTCATTGCGTTCTTTGGAGAAACAAGTGATTTAAAAGGTTTACCTTTCCACAGACCAGTTCTGTCAACTAGAATAGTCCCTCTAGTAGATTTGGTATAAGGTTTAAAAGTTTTTAATGCCATTTATTAAATTCCTGTAGTTAGATCAATGCTTTGACCTTTTTTAAGAGTTATTATTGCCTTTTTAAATCCAGAAACTCTCACTTTTTTTCCTCTGGTAATTTTAACTCTATTTTGTTTGTTAATTATATTAATCTTAGTCACATTTACTTTGAAAATTTTTTCAATATTTTTCTTTAAGTTAGTTTTGTTTGCTCCAGCTGGAACTTTAAAAACAATTTTATTTTGCTCAGATAGGTTTGTTGATTTCTCAGTAACCATTGGAGAGACAATTTTATCGTATAAATGTATTTTATCCATTTTATGAATATCTCTTTTCTAGTTCTTTTACTGAGCTTTCAGTAAAAACAACTTTTTTAAATTTTATAATATCGTATGAGCTAAAATGATTTACATCAGTCACCTTAACATTTGGAATGTTTCTAGCTGATTTTTCTATTTTCTCTTTTGAAGCTTTGTCTAATATAATTAGAGAATTTGGAATTTCTAATTTTTGAATAATTGCGTTCATCTCCTTTGTTTTCTTGATCTCTGAAGAAAAATCATTCAAAATTAATAAATTTTTGTCCTTATTCTTTTCAGTAATTAACGAAGCTACACTAAGTTTTTTTTCATTTTTGTTTAATTTTCTTTTTTTATAAGCAAGCTCACCTTTTGGACCGTGCGCTATACCACCACCTACAAATATTGGTGCTTTTCTACTTGCGTGTCTTGCTCCACCTGTTCCTTTTTGAGCATAAATTTTTGATGTAGGACCACTTACTTCATTTTGCTGTTTTGTTTTAGCATGTCGGCCTTTATAGTTAGCGTTAGTTTTATACAAAACACTACTCACCAATTTACTATTAATTTTTGCAGAAAATAATTTATCTAGCACTTCAATAGTGTCTTTTTTTCCATCAATACTAATTTTTTCTAATTTCATTATTTTTTCTTTTTATCTGGTGTTTTTTTAGCTTCTTCTGCAGCAGCAATTTTTTCTGAAATAGTCATTTTGTTAATGTTTTTAATTGATTTTCTTACAACTACTTCTGTATTTTTTGATCCTGGGATTGATCCCTTTAAATATAAAAGTTCATTTTCTAAATCTGTTTTAATTATCTCGATATTAAGCATGGTTCTAAGTCTATCACCCATATGACCAGCCATTTTTTTTCCTTTAAATACTTTTCCAGGATCTTGACTATGCCCTGTAGATCCATGTGCTCTGTGTGAAACTGATACACCGTGACTGGCTCTTAAACCTCCAAAATTCCATCTTTTCATCGCACCAGCAAAACCTTTACCTATGGTTTTTGATCTAGTATCTACGAATTTAATATCTTTGAATATTTCTAAACCGAATTCATTGCCTTCTTTATAATTTTCAGTATCTTTAACTCTGTATTCTTTAAGTGTTTTTTTTGCTTCAGTATTTTTTTTAGCAAAAAATCCTTTCATTGATTTCGAAAGTTTAGAGTTTTTTATTTTTCCATAACCAAGTTGAACAGCTTTATATCCTCTTTTCTCTTCATCAATAACTTGAATAACTCTGGCTTTTTCAACTTTAAGAACTGTAACTGGAACTAACTGACCAGTTTTATAAAACTCTCTTGTCATTCCTATTTTTTTTCCTATTAAAGCTATTTCTGACATAGTTAAATTTTTATCTCCACATCAACTCCTGAAGCTAAATCAAGTTTCATTAATGCCTCTACTGTTTGTGGTGTTGGTTCAATAATATCTATTAATCTCTTATGCGTTCTAGACTCAAATTGTTCTCTACTTTTTTTATCAATATGTGGTCCTTTTAAAACCGTATATCTTTCTATCCTAGTAGGTAATGGAATAGGTCCTTTGATAGTTGCACCAGTTCTTTTTACGGTATTAACTATCTCTTCCGTAGACGCATCTAAAATTTTATTGTCGTATGCTCTTAATTTAATTCTAATATTTTGTTTTTCCATAATTACCCTGCGATCTTCTTGGTTACTTCGTCTTGTACATTTTGTGGTACTTTAGAGTAATGATCAAAGAACATTGAATATTGCGCTCTTCCTTGAGACATCGATCTTAAATTATTTATATAACCAAACATATTTGCTAATGGAACCATTGCTGTAATTACAGTTGCATTACCTCTTTGTTCCTGAGTGCTAATTTGGCCTCTTCTACTATTTAAATCTCCTATTACATCACCCATATAATCTTCTGGTGTAACAACTTCCACTCTCATTACAGGTTCTAAAAGTTTTAACGTTCCTTTAGTGCAAGCTTCCTTAAAGCAAGCTCTACTAGCAAGTTCAAACGCAAGAACACTTGAGTCAACATCATGGTGTAAACCATCTATAATAGTAACTTTATAATCAATCATTG
>JAFJTK010000177.1 GCA_017880265.1 Candidatus Pelagibacter sp.
TTGACTAAATTCTCTTGCAAAAACCTCACCTTTATAGATCCAAACTTTAATTCCAATAATTCCATAAGTAGTTAAAGCTTCAGCTTCAGCATAATCTATATCTGCTCTTAAAGTATGTGATGGGATGCTACCTTCTCTTAACCACTCTGTTCTAGCAATTTCATTTCCACCAAGTCTTCCGCTAATTGAAACTTTAATTCCTCTTGCACCTAATCTAATGCATGATTGCATAGATCTTTTCATTGCTCTTCTGTAAGAAATTCTTTTAACTAATTGTTGTGCTATATTTTCAGCAACTAAAAAAGCATTAGTTTCTGGTTTTTTTACTTCTTTAATATTTAAAGCAACTTCATTTTTAGTAAACTTTGACAAATTATTTTTAATTTTATCAATATCACTTCCTTTTTTCCCAATAACAAATCCTGGTCTAGATGTATAAATGGTAACATAACATTTATTAGATGTTCTTTCGATCATCACTTTGGATACGCCAGAGTTAACTACATTTTTTTTGATGTAATTTCTTATTTTAAAATCTTCAATTAAATAGTTTCCAAAATCTTTTTTCTTAGCATACCAAACAGAATCCCAACCTCTATTGATACCTAATCTAAAACCTACAGGATTAACTTTTTGTCCCATGACTCTCCATTTGTTTAACTTCTGATAAAATTATAGTTACAGTTGACCAAGGTTTTAAAATTGGTGCAGCTCTACCTTTTGCTCTTGGTCTAAATCTTTTCATTACAATTTTTTTTCCACAATAAGCTTCCTTAACAATTAGATTATCAATATCGTATTGAAAATTATTCTCAGCATTCGCTACTGCGGAACCAATTGTTTTTCTTATATCTTTACTAATTCTTTTTGCAGAAAACTGTAAATCTCTCATAGCGACATCAACTTTTTTACCAACAATGCTTTTTAAAATAGGATTAAGTTTTCTAACACTAGTTCTAATACTATTGTTAACAGATTTAACTGTATCTACTTTTTTTCTATTTTTTTTCTTTGTCTTATTCATATTTATTTTTTAGCTGCTGTTGCAGGTTTAGCTTTTTTATCTGCTGGTGTATGACCATAAAAAGTTCTTGTTGGTGAAAATTCTCCAAGCTTATGTCCGACCATATCTTCTGAAATTGTGATCGGTATAAATTTCTTACCATTATAAATTTGAAAACTCACACCAACAAAGTCAGGTAAAATAGTAGATTTTCTTGACCATGTTTTAATAGGTATTTTTTTTGGATCATCTTTATATTTATCAACTTTTTTCATTAAACTTTCTTCAACAAAAGGTCCTTTCCATACTGATCTAGCCATTACTTAGTATCCTTCCTTTTATTTCTTCTCTTAATAATATATTTATCTGTTCTCTTATTATCTCTTGTTTTTAAACCTTTAGCAGATTGTCCTGTAGGTGAAACAGGGTGTCTTCCACCTGCTGATTTACCTTCTCCACCACCGTGTGGGTGATCAACTGGGTTTTTAACAACACCTCTAGTATGAGGTTTTCTTCCAAGCCATCTTGATCTTCCCGCTTTACCAATTTTGATATTTTTTTGATCTGGATTGCTTAATGTTCCAATTGTAGCTAATGATCTTGAGTCTATTTTTCTTATTTCACCTGAGGCTAATTTAATTATACTGTAATTGCCATCTAAACCACTTATAGTTACCGAAGAACCTGCTGATCTTGCAATTTTTCCACCTGCACCAGGTTGTATTTCTACGTTATGTATATTTATTCCAACTGGAATATCCTGTAACGGCATACAATTACCAACTTTAATTTCTTTTTTTGAGCCGTTTTCAATTTTATCTCCAGTTTTAATTTTTTGTGGAGCTAAATAATATGCGTGAGATCCATCTTCAAATTTAACTAACATGATGTAGCAAGATCTATTTGGATCATACTCAATTCTTTCAACTGTCGCCTCCATATCAAATTTTTTACGGTAAAAATCAACATGTCTGTACATTTGTTTATGTCCACCAGCTCTATTAATGTTGGTTATGTGTCCGTTATTATTTCTCCCTTTCATTGAATTTTTTGGAGAAACAAGTGATTTAAAAGGTTTACCTTTCCACAGACCAGTTCTATCAACTAAGATAGTTCCTCTAGTAGATTTTGTGTAAGGTTTAAAAGTCTTTAGTGCCATTTATTAAATTCCTGTTGTTAGATCAATACTTTGACCTTTTTTAAGAGTGATTATTGCTTTTTTAAATCCAGAAACTTTTACTTTTTTTCCTCTAGTAAGTTTAGTTCTGTTTTGTTTGTTAATAATATTAATTTTAGTTACATTAACTTTAAAAATCTTTTCAATATTCTTTTTTAAATTTACCTTGTTTGCACCAGTTGGAACTTTAAAAACAATCTTATTTTGCTCTGACAAGTTAGTAGATTTCTCTGTAACCATTGGAGACAAAATTTTATCGTATAAATGTATCTTATCCATATTAAGAATATCTCTTTTCTAGTTCTTTTACTGAACTTTCAGTAAAAACAACTTTTTTAAATTTAATAATGTCATAAGAACTAAAGTGATTAACATCTGTAACTTTAACATTTGGAATATTTCTTGCTGATTTTTCTATTTTTTCTTTAGAGTTTTTATCTAAAATTATTAATGAATGTGTTATTTCTAATTTTTGAATAATTGAATTCATTTCTTTGGTCTTTTTAATTTCAGAGGTAAAATCGTTTAATATTAATAAATTTTTATTAATATTTTTTTCAGTAATTAGTGAAG
>JAFJTK010000113.1 GCA_017880265.1 Candidatus Pelagibacter sp.
AAAAATTAGTTCAATTTTATCAGAAAACAATATGGCTAATTTTTTAAAAGTTTATGAGCTATTTGTTAGACATAAAAATGATGAAGATTTTGAAAAGATCCAAACCAAAACGTTAGTAATGACTGGAGAGCATGATATTGGCTCTACAATTGAGATGTCACAACAATTAAACAATGTAATTAAGCATAGTGAATTAAAAATTATCAAAGAGGGCAAACATCTTTGTGGTATTGAATGTGCAGATGAGGTAAATTTAACAATCAAAAATTTTATAGAGAAATATGAGTAAACTAAAACAATATAAAATGTTCATAAATGGAGAGTGGGTTGACTCTGAGAGTAAAAAAACTTTTGAAACTTTAAACCCAGAAAATAATGAGCCTTGGGCAGTCGTTCCTGAGGCGAGTGCTAAAGATGTAAACAACGCAGTTAATGCAGCACAAAAAGCATTTGAAGGTGATTGGCCAAAATTACTTCCTAAAGAAAGAGCAAAATTTTTGAGAATGATTGGGCAGCAGTTAAGAGATAATGCTGAAATGCTAGGTGAAATAGAAACTATTGATACTGGTAAGATTATTAGAGAAACTAAAAAACAAGCAATTTATATTGCTGACTATTATGATTATTATGCGGGTCTTGCAGATAAAGTTGAAGGAACAGTGCTTCCAATTGATAAGCCAAACATTCAAGCAATAACAACTAGAATTCCAATTGGTGTCATTGCAGCAATCATTCCTTGGAATTCACAAATGTTTTTAACTGCAACAAAGTTGGCTCCTGCTCTAGCAATGGGCAATACTGTAGTGATTAAATCTTCAGAACTTGCTCCAGCAGTTATGTTTGAATTCGCAAAACTTATAGAAAAAACTGGCCTTCCTAAAGGGGTGGTAAATGTTCTTACTGGTTTTGGTGATCCATGTGGAAAAACACTGACAACGCATGATTTGGTTGAAAAAATTGCTTTCACAGGTGGCCCAGAAACTGCAAGACATATTATTAGAAATTCTGCAGACAATTTATCTGAGGTAAGTCTAGAACTAGGTGGAAAAAGTCCAGTAGCAGTGTTTGATGATGCAGAACAAGAAAATGCAATTAATGGAATTGTTGCTGGAATATTTGGTGCAAGTGGTCAAAGCTGTATAGCTGGATCCAGACTTTATATTCAAGAAGGTATTTATGATGAGTTTCTAGACAAACTTTCTAATCGAGCATCTAAAATTAAAATCGGAACACCCATGGATCCAGAAACTGAAATGGGACCATTAAGCAGTTTTAAACAATTAGAAACTATTGAAAAAAATATAAAAGCTACAATTGACCAAGGTGGAAAAATTAAATGTGGTGGAAAAAGAGACTCTTTTTCTAATAAAGGATATTACTTTCCTCCCACAATTATTGAATGTGACAATCATAATTTACCTGTTGCAGAAAATGAGTTATTTGGGCCTGTTTTATCAGTTATGAAGTTTACTACTGAAGAAGAAGTCATCGATAAAATGAATGATAATCAATATGGATTATCCTCGGGTGTTTATACCAGTAATCTTTCTCGAGGCATGAGGGTTTCTAAAGCAATAAGAGCAGGAATAACTTTTGTAAATACTTATAGATTAATTTCTCCCTCAGCTCCCTTTGGAGGAATGAAAGATAGTGGTTATGGAAAAGAAGCAGGTATAGATTCCATTAAAGATTACACAAGAGTTAAAACTACATGGTTTTATACATCTGACGAACCTTCACTAGATCCTTTTTCAATTAGATAAATTTGACTACCAGACATTACTTTTTAGTTTTATTAATAATGGTAATCTTTGGTAGTGCTTATCCAGTTGGTAAATTAATTTTAAACAGCTCTCTACCACCAATGTTGATGGCATCAATTAGAATGGGAATTGTTTTTATTTGTCTAATTCCTTTTTGGAAATTTAAAATTCCTGAAAAAAAATATTTTATACCCTTATTTGGGTTTTCATTATCGATGGGAACAGGAGTATTTTTATTTATGAACTTGGCTCTACTAGAGGCAACTATTGTATCTCCAATAATTATTGGGGCACAATTAAGTATTCCCTTTGCAATTCTTATAAGTTCATTTTTTTTAGGAGAAAAAATAAGCTATAAAAAATGGAGTTTAGTTTTTTTAGCTTTTGTTGGAATCTTTTTAATTGGTTATGACCCTAATCTTAAGGGAGAAATTTTAGCATTATTTTATACTGCTGTAATGGCTCTTTGTTATGCTCTCGCTCAAGTTTTTTCAAGGTATTTAAAGGACCTTGATGTTAAGTTGACTAATACCTTTATGGGAATAACAGGCTGTCTAAGTCTTTTAATTTTTTCAATAATTTTTGAAGGTAACAGCATCTATCATTTTCAAAATATTGATTTTTCAACTTGGCTTTTAATTCTTCATAGTGCTGTTTTAGTTTCTTTGGTGGCTCATATGTCCATGTTTTATCTTTATAAATTTTACCCTGTTGGTCAAGTAATGCCTTTTTATTCTTTATTTCCAATTTTTGGAATTATCCAAACTTTTTTTATTTTTGGTGAAATACCTCCGCTATTAACTTTAATTGGCGGGACTATTGTTCTTGCGTCAGTCTATTATATGCAAAAAATGAGATGATTTTGTGATTGAATATTAACAATATTCATAATTAAATTGGCTTTTTATAAATTGTTAACAATAAAAGAGGAAGATAATGAAAAAACTATTTATTGCTGCATTTATGTTTGTTTCAAGTTTTGGAAC
>JAFJTK010000180.1 GCA_017880265.1 Candidatus Pelagibacter sp.
GTTTAACTCCAAGGGAACGGACTGTTCGATGTAGGGTGAAGTTCACCTTTCTCGTAACGGTTGAATCTAAACGGTTTCAATAAATCACTCTCACTACCAAGAATTTCTTTTGCAACAAGTTCACCAACACCAATCATCTTGTAACCATGGTTGGCATCTGCAATCATATAAACATTTTCTAAAAATCTATCAAAGATTGGAAATGAGTCAGGAGTCATACATCCAAGTCCACCTGATGGTCCTTTTCTATAAAGATCAGATTTCCCTTCAAATCTTTTTTGGCAATGAGCTAATGCTGAACACCACATGTCATTAAATTCTTCTGTAGTTTGATACTCAGGAGACTCAATTCCATAAGGATCCACATTTACTTTATCAAAATGTTTATCAACTATGTAAGGCGAAGTTCCACCTTGAACACCTAATCCTTCAATATCAGGCTTATAGTATATTCCCCAAATCTTATCTGTGATTAATTTTTTAGTTTTATCAGAATACAAAGGAGCAGTAGAGTCGACATGAATTACTGGAGGCTGTTGTCCATTGTTCATTTTTAAAAAATCAGCATCAACTCCAATTACACCTTCTTGAAGCATCCAATATGTCCACATATCAGTTTCATGCATCTTACCATCTTTGCCTTTAATATTTGCAGTCTTTGGAAGTTCTAACATATTCCAAAAATCTCTAGCCCATGGACCAGCACCAATTACTACTTGTTCACACTCAATAGTACCTTTGTCAGTTTCAACACCTGTAACAGCTTTACTGTTACTTCCTCTTTTAAAACCTGTAACCTTAACACCCTTCATCACTTGAACACCATTTGAAGTAGATTTATTTTCAAGCGCTTTAATAGAGTCTTTATTAAATGCATAACCACCTTTTTTTTCATGAAGCACAGATGTAATCCCTTGAGCTTGCCAATCATCAAACATGCCCTTCATATAATTCATGCAGTCTTTTTCACCTTCAATAAATTCTGAATCATAACCTATTGCTTTTTGTTGCTCATAAATAGTTGCAACATCTTCATGCATTACTTCTGGAGAAATTTGTAAATACCCTACAGCATTATATTTAAATGCTTTTGGATCACTCTCCCAAACTGAAACAGAGTGAGCCATTAACTCTCTCATAGCTGGCTGAAAATAATTATTTCTAACAACTCCACATGCAATACCGCTTGCACCAGCTGCAATATCTTTTTTTTCAAGAACCACAATATCACCAGGATTTTTATATGTTTCTGAAAGTTTCCAAGCAGTACTCAAACCATGAATACCACCACCAATAATAACTACTTTTGCTTTTGAAGGTAATGTTGACATATCAAAACACTATTTTTTGGTAATAGTAATTAATATAATTTTTTATAGAACTAAAAATTATATATAAAAAATATAAACTTCCAGCGATTTAAAAAAAAGCCTAATAACTGATGTTTTTGAGTGTATTTAGGTAATTATTAAACTCAGCAATAAATGACTCGCTTGGAATGATATTTTTTATTCGCTGATCAGTTGAAGTTTTTTCTAGACGAAAGAATCCTTTCTCGCAAGCTTCTGTAATTATCAAAGCAGATTTTGGTCTAGAGGTTTTAAACAATTTAGTTTTTAGACCCTCAACAGATAATTTTTTACCTTCTTTATAAGCTGACATGACTAATAACATCATGTGATAATGTGAAGGTGATTTTCTAAAAAAATAATTACTAGATGTATGAGATTGCTTCATTTGTTCTTCCCAAAATTCTAATAAAGTTTTTTTAATTTTATTTTGTGGCATATTTTTTTATGCTCTTACTCTTGATTTTGTAGGATCGTAAAAAGGAAAAGCAACTACTTTCGCGCCAATTCTTTTTTGATGCCCATCTAATTTACCAACTTCAACTTCAGTTCCAATTTCAGAGTATTTTACATCAATTCTACAAAGAGCAATATTTTTTCCAAGCTTTGGCGATAACATTCCACTTGTTATTGTGCCAATTTGTGCTCGTCCTACATGAACACAATCTCCATTAACTGCTGGTTCATGACCAACAAGTTCTAAACCAACTAATTTTTTTTGTGGACTTGCTTTTCTTTTTATTAATTCTTCTTTACCAATAAAATCATCTTCTTTAGTTTTAAGTGGAACAGTAAATCCAATTCCTGCTTCAAAAGGATCTGTTTGATCATCAAACTCATATCCATAAAATATAAGTCCAGCTTCTATACGAACCATATCTAAAGCCTCTAATCCTAAAGGCGTGATATCAAATTCTTTTCCAGCTTCCCAAACTTTATCCCAAACTTCATTTGCATCTTTTGGATGACACCATATTTCATATCCAAGTTCACCTGTGTAACCTGTTCTCGAAACTACAATTGGTGTTCCTGTTTCATGATCTATTCGAGCAATATTAAATCTGAACCATTCAAGCTCAGTTATTGATGGTTGGATAGGAGCAGTCCAAACAAATTTTTCTAGAATTTTTCTACTATTAGGACCTTGTACTGCAATATTATGTATGTGGTCTGTTGCAGATTTTATCCAAACTTTATAATTTTTCTTTTTAGCTTGTTCTTTTAACCACTCTCCACTGTATTCATCGCCACCGATCCATCTAAAATTATCTTGTCCAAATTTAAATAGAGTTCCGTCATCTAACATGCATCCATTTTCATAACACATTGCAGTATAAACAACTTGACCTACTGATAATTTTTTAACATTTCTTGTTAAAGTGTA
>JAFJTK010000061.1 GCA_017880265.1 Candidatus Pelagibacter sp.
TTGCTGATGGAGTTATTCCTTTTTTACTTTTTCTTTTATCTTCAAAGTTTCTATAAATTGAAAAAATAATTTCATCTAAAATACTATCTTTAGACTGAAGGAATGAATTTAGATTTTTATCAAACATAGATTTAACAGAGTAATTTCTCCTCTGTTGTGACAGAGTTGTGACAAGCGAGGTTCTGTAAATGATTTCACAAAGTAAACCAAAGGGTTTCTGTAGGTTTAACACAGGCTCATAAGCCCGAGGTCAGTGGTTCGATTTCACTTCCCGCTACCAAAACCTTTAGTTCCTCAATAAAACAAACCTGTCAGTTCTGTCGGTTCAAACCTAAAGTAGAACATATCATTACTATCATCAATCTATTTGTGACCCTAGTGTGACACATATTTTCTATTTGAAATGGTAAGGGGAAATTATTTCAGGTGATTATACAATTACCTTGAGAGATTTTTGTGTTAAGATGTTTTATGAAAAAAAATTTTTTTTTAATAATTACAATATTTTTAATAAATTTAGATTTTAGTTTTGCTAGCAATCATTATCCTATAACAACAGAGTCTAAAATTATGATTGAAAGAGGAAAATTGGCTTATCAAAATAATTGTGTTTCTTGTCATATGGCAAACTTATCTGGTGCAGAAAATTGGAAAGATGTTGATGAAGATGGTCACAGAAAAGCCCCACCTTTAAATGGCACAGGTCACACTTGGCACCATGATGACAAAACACTACATGCTATTATAAAATATGGTCTTGGAAAATTAGTTAAAAATTATGAAGGAAAAATGATGGGCTTTGGAGACAAATTGTCTGATAAAGAAATTGATAGTGTTTTGGCTTATATCAAATCTTTTTGGTCAAAAGAGAACTATGAATATCAATTAAAACTGAATTAACATATTGAATTTTTATATAAATTACCTAATTTGAATACATGATTAAAAACTTATTTATTACTACAATTTCTACAATTCTATCAATCTCAACTGCTTTTGCTGATAAGAGTATGATGATAGGTAAAAAAGGTAAACAAGAGGATGTTACAAGAGTTATCAAAGTATTGATGTATGATAATTATTTTGAACCAAGTTCCTTTCAAGTTCAGTCAGGTGAAACTATAAAGTTCGAAGTAGAAAATGTTGGTGAACTAGTTCATGAATTTAATATTGCAAACCCGAAGATGCATATTCAACATCAATCTGAAATGCAAAAAATGGTTGAAATGGAAATTTTATTAGCTGACAGCATTGATAAAAATAAAATGAAAAAAATGTCAAAGATGGACAAATCAATGGCACATAGTCATGCCAATAGTGTTTTATTGGAACCTAAAGGTAGTAAAGATTTGATATGGAAATTTGAAAATGCTTCCAATGTAGAAATTGCCTGCAATGTACCGGGTCATTATGATGTCGGTATGATAGCTAAGGTAGCTATAAATTAAAATTTAAAGTTGGAAAAAACTATATCATTTAATTGGTCTTGTAATCACACTTGGAAACGAAGCGCTAAGAACACCGCTTGGTGTTTGTTAGGTTGTGCAATTGGAGACTTTGGAACTATTTTATATTTTCAAATAACAGGTATTCCATGGCCAGTTTTAGCTATTATGACTTTAGCAATTATTAATGGTTTAATTACAAGTATTATTTTAGAAACTATAATTTTAATCAAACAAAATTTTAAATTTAAAGATGCTTTAAAAACTGCCTTAGGAATGAGTTTTATCTCAATGGTTAGTATGGAAGTTGCAATGAATTTGACAGATTATCTTTTAACAGGTGGCGCTATGTTAACTTGGTGGGTGGTACCAATAATGCTGACAGTGGGTTTTTTAACTCCATGGCCTTATAATTATTGGAGATTAAAAAAATTTGGAATTGCTTGTCATTAAATATAATAATGAAAAATACTTCAAAAGACAAAAAACCTGTAAGAAGAGATTTTCTATTCACTGCCTCTTACGCGGTTGGAGCAGTTGGAGTTGGAGCTGTAGTTTGGCCTTTAATTGACCAAATGAATCCAGACGCTTCAGTTAAAGCATTAGCGAGTACAGAAGTTGATGTAAGCGCTTTAAAACCTGGTAACACAATTACAGTTTTATGGAGAGGTAAACCAGTTTTTATCAGAAGAAGAACTAAAATAGATATTGAGAGCGCAAGAAAAGTAAATTTAAACGAGCTTAAACACCCAGAAAAAGATGAAGATAGAGTAAAAAAAGATGAATGGCTCGTAATGATTGGAATTTGCACTCACCTTGGTTGTGTTCCTTTAGGTGACAAAGGTGAATATGGAGGATGGTTTTGTCCATGCCATGGTTCACATTATGATACATCAGGAAGAATCAGAAAAGGGCCAGCTCCTACAAACTTAGAAATACCAAAATACGAATTTGTTGGAACTAATGTAATTAGAATTGGTTAAAAATAATTTAACACAAAAATCTCTCAAGGTAATTGTATAGTCATAATAAATATTTTCCCCCTAAGTCATATAATTAAAAATTTGAATGACACACTCTTGGCACAAGAAATAAATATTTTGATGGATTTTGTCTAAAAAGTATGGTTTTCTAATATTGTAAAAGTTAAATAACTTAATAATATCGAGTAAATTTAACAAGCGGGCATAGCTCAGTGGTAGAGCGTCTCGTTGCCAACGAGAAGGTCGAGGGTTCGACCCCCTTTGCCCGCTCCAAA
>JAFJTK010000127.1 GCA_017880265.1 Candidatus Pelagibacter sp.
ATACTTAATTATTTAAATTAAAGGATGAAAAAACATTTAAAGTTAGGCATATTTAAAAGCAAGGGACGACTTAATAACGAGCCCACTTCTAAGTATAGATCACCGTTTCAAAGAGATAGAGATAGAATAATTCATAGCGCTTCTTTTCGAAGACTTAAACATAAAACTCAAGTCTTTGTAAATACTGAGGGAGATCATTTTAGAACAAGAATTACCCATTCTATAGAAGTTGCGCAAATTGCAAGATCAATAGCAAAATATCTAAATTTAAATGAAGATTTAACTGAGACTTTAAGTTTGGCTCATGATTTGGGACATACTCCATTTGGTCATGCTGGCGAAGATGCTTTAAATGAATGCATGGAAAACTTTGGAGGCTTTGATCACAATTTACAAACACTAAGAATTGTTATGTTTTTAGAGAATAAATATTTTAAGTTCAAAGGTCTAAATCTAACAATTGAAACTCTAGAGGGATTATTAAAACATAATGGACCTGTTGAAGATACAGATTTGGTAAATAGTTTAATTGGACTTAAAACTTTTAAAAAAAGAATTAATTTCAACACATATCCTTCGTTAGAGGCTCAAATCTCAGCAATATCAGATGATATAGCTTACAATAATCATGATATCCAAGATGGCATTAAGGCTAATTTATTCAAACTTGAAGAACTCATGGAGATAGATTTTTTTAAGTCAATTTATTTAAAATATAAAAATAAAATTAACAAAACTAATTATAAGATTGCAACATATCAAATAGTGAGAGACTCGATTGATTTGATGATTAGAGATTTATTAACGAATACAAAAAAAAATCTAAAAAAGCATAAGATTAAATCAATTAAAGATATAGGGATAGCAGGTAAGTCTTTAGTTAGTTTTTCAGATAAAATACAAAATTCAGAGAGAGAAATTAAATCATTCTTAAGAACTAAAATGTATCAAAATAATTCAGTATTGAAAAAAAATCAAAAGGGCAAATTAATTGTGAAGAAATTATTTAATATAATTAAATTAAATCCTAGAAAATTTATCTCTAAAGATCATTTGACTAATGATAAATATAGAGCTATTTCAGATTTTATTTCAGGAATGACTGATCGTTTTGCTATTAACTTATATAATAATTTTAAATGAATATTTTTGAACTTTATTTAGATAAAATAAAATCAACAATAGTTGATTTACAAAAGAAAGATGAGCTTATTATTCCCGAAACATTAAATGGAATTAGCGCTGAAATACCACCAGCTAAATTTGATTGTGATATTTCAACCAATGTTGCTATGGTTCTTTCAAAAATAAATAAAAAATCTCCATTAGATCTTGCTGAAAAAATTTCATTATCTTTAAAAAACAATGACTCACTTATACAAAACATAGATGTTGTTAAACCTGGTTTTATAAATATTAAATTTAAACCAGTTTTTTGGTCAAATTTTATTGAAGATATTATTGCTAATTCAAAAACATTTGGCATTAATAAAAAAGAAAAAAAACTTAATTATCTGGTTGAGTTTGTCTCAGCTAATCCAACGGGTCCTTTACATGTTGGGCACTGTCGGGGAGCAATTTTAGGCGATGTAATCTCAAATGTATTACTTTTTAATAATCACAAAGTAATAAAAGAATATTATGTAAATGATTACGGTAATCAGATTATTAATTTTACTAAATCTGTTTATTTTAGAATCCGAGAAGTCAAATATAAGGAAGTATTTCCAATCGATAATCCAGACCTGTACCCTGGAGATTATCTAATTGATTTTGCAAATAATATCATCTCATCAAATTCTGATCTAAATTTTGACAACTACGATGATGTAAGTGAAAAATTAACAGAGCTATCAATAGAACAAGCTTTATTATTAATTAAGAAAAATCTAAAAAGTCTTGGCATTAAACATGATAATTTTGTAAGCGAGAAAAGCATTGTTTTAAATAATGAAGTTGAAAACGTCATTAAGTACCTAGAAACAAACAATTATGTTTATAAAGGTAAAATTAAAGCCCCCGCAGGAGAAGATAAAAAGAATTGGGTGGAAAGAGAACAATTATTATTTAGATCTACAGATTTTGGTGACGACAAAGACAGGGCATTGCAAAAATCAGACGGTACTTGGACTTATTTTGCTAGCGATGTTGCGTATCATAAAAATAAAGTTGATCGTAAATTTGATTATTTAATTAACATTCTTGGTGCAGATCATGCTGGTTACATTAAAAGAATATCATCATCAGTGGATGCACTTTCTGCAACTAAAAATAAATTAATTTGCAAGATTAGTCAGCTTGTAAAATTAATAAAAGATAAGAAACCATTTAAGATGTCTAAAAGAAAAGGGGATTATATTACAGTTGATGATTTAATTTCAGAAGTTGGTAAAGATGCTACTAGATTTATAATGTTAAATAGAAGTAGTGATGTTGAGTTAGATTTTGATTTTGATGCAGTAAAAGAAAAATCTAAAGATAATCCACTCTATTACGTTCAATATTGTTATGCTAGAATTTCATCCGTATTTAGACATTTGGATAAAGATTTAGATAAAGATATCATTATTGATAATTATAATTTTGAATATTCTTCAGATGAAATTAAAATCTTAAAGAAAATATCTGAATGGCCAAAATGTATAGACTCAGCAAGTACAAAACTTGAGCCTCATCGTATACCAATATATTTATATGAGCTTGCAGCTGAATTTCATTCTTACTGGAACCTTGGTAAACAATTTCCTGAAAAAAGATTTATAAATGATCAAAAAAGTATTTCTCCAGATAAATTAATTTTTCTTAAAGCAATTGCAAATGTCATTAAGTCAGGAATGGATATAGTTGGTGTAGATTCTCCAACTAAAATGTAATGTTAAAAGAAATTAAATATTTAGTATTTATTGTTATCATCTCAATATTTATTTTTTTCACAGGCAAGTATTATTTTTCAGATGAAAATATAAAAAATTCATACAGATCTTATAATAATATAGATGAAAAAGTTAAAATCTATTCTAAAAAATTACCACTGTTAAAAAATGATACAGAAAATATTATCGAATATGTGAAACAAACAGACAAAAAAAAGAAGAAAAAATTCAATTTTTGGAAGCTTTTAGAAAATGATTAAAAACAGAAGAGCCTTCATTGTAGGAATTAAATCACTTCAATTATCAAAAAGTGAAATATATTTTTTAAAGAGATATAAACCTTGGGGTGTAATATTGTTTTTAAGAAATATTAAATCAATTAAACAAACCAAAAATTTAACAGATAATATAAGAAAGATTTTCAGAGACAAAAATTATCCAATATTAATTGATCAAGAAGGTGGTAGAGTAAATAGATTAAGTAATATTATTTCTTTTGATAATTTAACATCTGAATATTTTGGTAATCTTTTTGAAAAAGATAAAATGAAACTTAATATTATCTATAAATTATTCATTGATAATACTTCTCATTTATTAAAATTAATTGGCGTAAATATAAATACTGTACCTGTTTTAGATCTTAGAGTTAAAGGATCTAGTAATATAATTGGTGACCGATCTTTCTCAACCAATGTAAAAACTGTCTCTAAAATGGGTGATCTATGCATAAAACTATTTAAGAATAATGCTATAGGTACAATAATAAAGCACATCCCAGGACATGGATTGGCCAAAGTAGATAGTCATAACTTTACTCCTGTAGTCGATAAATCAATTAAATATCTTCTAAAATATGATTTTAGTACTTTTAAAAAGAAAAATTGCTTTTTTGCTATGACCGGACACGTTATTTATAAAAATTTAGATGAACTAAATACTGCCACTCATTCAAAAAAAGTAATTAAATATATAAGAAAAAAAATAGGTTTTAAAAATATTATAATTTCAGATGATCTTTCAATGAAAAGCTTAAAAAATAACATGAGAGAAAATACAATTAAAGCTTTCGAGGCAGGATGTAACTTGGTTCTACACTGTAATGGCAATCTCAACGAAATGAAGATTGTTGGTAACAATTCACCCTTGATAAGTAGCTTTATATCAAAAAAAACATCACAATTTTATAAGATTTTAAGTTAATATTTAATTATGCCTGAGTCTGATTCTGTCTTATTTAATGTAGATATAAATAATTATAACGGCCCATTAGATGTATTACTTGATTTAGCCAAAGCTCAAAAAGTTGATTTAGAAGAAATTTCAATAACTAAACTTGCTGATCAATTTCATGATTACATTACCAATGAAAAAGAATTAAATTTAGAAATAGCCTCTGAATACCTGTTAATGGCTACATGGTTAGCTTATTTAAAATCTAAATTATTATTACCAGGTACACCAGAAGAAGAATTTAAAGTTCAAGAAGTTGCAGAAAAACTAAAATTACAACTTAAAAAATTAGAACTTATTAGGTTACTGTCAGAACAAATGTTAAAAAGAAATCGATTGGGTAGAGAGATTAGAACACGTGGAATAAAAGGAAACATCAGATCTATTTATAGCTCAGAATATAATGTAAGTTTATTTGAACTCTTAAAAGCATATTCATCTATAGTGATGACTAAAGATTTTCAAACCATGAGTATTCCTAAATTACCTGTATTCACAACAGAAGATGGCATCAAAACTATAAAACAGTTTCTTGGTAAATTGATGGATTGGAAAAATATAAATGATTTAATTCCAAGTAATTTTAAGAATGGCTCCAGATATAAAAGAACTGGTAAAGCAGGGATTTTTGCTGGATCATTAGAATTAGTTAAAGAAGGCAATCTTTCAATTAAGCAAGACAATTTATTTGATGAAATTTATATAAGAGAAATTAATGATTAAAAAAGAAAAAGTGTCAAAAGATAATATAGTTAAGTTTCCTTCAAAACTTACTGATTTAGAAAGAGAAATTGAAGCAGTAATTTTTGCAGCAGCAGAGCCATTAGATGTTGATACAATTGAAAGTAAAATATCTAAAAAAGCAAATGTTGCTCAATCATTAGAAAAATTACAAAATGAATATTCTAATCGTGGTATAAATTTAGTTTGCATAAAAGATAAATGGTCTTTTAGAACCTCACCTAAACTTTCAAATTTAATGACCCAGGAAAAAACTGTTGAAAAAAAATTATCCCGTGCTGCAATAGAAACTCTAGCTATTATTGTATATCACCAACCCGTTACCAGAGCGGAAATTGAAGAAATACGTGGTGTTGCATTTGGAACAAATACCTTAGAAATTTTAATGGAACTAGATTGGGTTAAACCGGGAGGTCGTAAAGATGTACCAGGTAAACCTATTCAATACATAACAACGGATGGCTTTTTAAGTCATTTTAATTTGCAAAAATTGACTGATCTTCCAACAGTGGATGAATTGGGTGCAGCTGGTTTGATCGATAGCACCAGTGTTGATAATGCAATTTTTGGTTCAAGTAAATTTTTTAAAGAAAAACAAGATGAAAAAAAAGAAGATATATATTCTAATATCGATGAAATGCTAAATAGCACACTCGATGAAGAGGAAAAAGATTCATAAAAAAGTCACTTTTAAATCCTGAATAAAAAGGTTATAAGTTTTTCATGAGCATAGGAATTTGGCAAATAGCAATAGTTGTAATATTAGTCGTTTTATTATTTGGACGTGGAAAAATCTCTAGTTTAATGGGCGATGTTGCTAAAGGTATAAAAAGTTTTAAAAAAGGAATGGCGTCAGATGTAACTGACGAGAGTGAGCCAAAAAACATATCCGACGATAATAAAGACTCAAATAACAAAGATTAAATTACATGCCTACTATTGGTTGGTTTGAAATTTTAATAGTCGTAGCTATTGCTATTGTAGTACTTGGCCCCAAAGATTTTCCAATAATGTTGAAAAAGGCTGGCTCATGGATTGGTACAGCTAAAAGATACATTAGTGATATACAAAGTGAAGTTTCAAATATTGATATAGAAGATGAAAAAATAAATGAAATAAAAAAAGATAATAAAAAAAAAGATGAGTAATGAGGAAAATGAAAACGGCTTTATAAGCCATCTAACTGAATTAAGAAAAAGACTCATCCATAGTTTTTTATTCCTGTTTCTATTCTTTATTGGATGTTACTTTTTTGCAGAAAATATATATGGTTTTTTAGTAGATCCTTTTGCTAAAGCAGTAAAAGATGATGGAACTGAAAGAAGATTAATTTTTACTGCATTACAGGAAACTTTTTTAACTTATTTAAAGGTCTCTTTTTTCACAGCTTTTTTTGTAACTTGCCCATTTATTTTAATGCAAATATGGAAATTCATAGCTCCAGGTTTATACAAACACGAAAAGATAGCTATAATGCCTTACTTAATTTTAACTCCTATACTGTTTCTTTTGGGAGGCATGCTTGTTTATTATTTAATTATGCCACTTGCGATTAAATTTTTCTTATCATTTGAAAGCACAGGTCTATCAACTAATTTACCAATTCAACTTGAAGCTAAAGTGAATGAATATTTGTCACTTGTAATGAAACTTATATTTGCTTTTGGTTTAAGCTTTCAATTGCCTGTTGTTTTAAGTTTATTAGCAAGAGTAGGTATTGTTGATAGTCAATTTTTAAAAGATAGAAGAAAATATGTGGTAGTAATTATTTTTGCTGCTGCTGCTTTGTTAACACCTCCAGATCCTATAACGCAAATTGGTTTAGCAATTCCATTATTAATATTATATGAATTATCTATATTTTCTGTAAAATTTATTGAAAATAAAAATTTAGAAAAAACAGATGCATAACATTAAAGATATAAGAAAAGACTTTGCTCTTTTTGCTAAATCACTTGAAAAAAGATCATTAAAAATTGATTTTGAAAATTTACAAAAACTTGATGAACAAAATAGACAACTTATTCAAGAAAAGGAAGCATTAGAAAAAGAAAAAAAAGATATCTCAAAATCTAAAGATGAAGCATTGTTTAAAAGATCTAAAGAAATTTCCTCTGATTTAGAAAAAGTTTCAGACAAACAAAAAAAAGTTAAAATTGAATTAGACAATATATTATCTAATATTCCAAATATTCCTCATGCCGATGTTCCAGATGGGAAAGATGAAAATGACAATGTCGAAATTTCTAAATCAGGTAAGATTCCTGATTTTGATTTTAAGCCAAAATCTCATTATGAACTGGGTGAAAACCTAAAGATGTTAGATTTTGATCTTGCTACAAAAACTACTGGTTCAAGATTTGTTTTTGTTAAAAGTAAATTAGCCCTATTAGAAAGGGCATTATCAAATTTTATGCTTGATACTCATGTAAATCAAAATGAATATCAAGAAATTTCACCCCCATTGATAGCTTCTGATAATACAATGTTTGGTACAGGTCAGTTACCCAAATTTGAAAATGATCAATTTGAAATTAAATTTGATGAAGGTTCAGATAGAAAATTTTTAATACCAACAGCTGAGGTGATATTAACAAATATCGTTAAAGATAAGATTGTTGATCGTAAAGAATTACCATTGAGATTTGTTGCTTCTACACCTTGCTTTAGAAAAGAAGCAGGTAGTTATGGAAAAGATACCAAAGGGATGATTAGACAGCATCAATTTTATAAAGTTGAGATGGTTAGTATTGTTGAAGAAGAAAAATGTTTAGAAGAGCTAGAACGAATGACTAATTGTGCAACTGATATTTTGGATAAATTAGAATTACCCTATAGGAAAATTATTTTATGTGCAGGTGACATGGGTTTTAGTGCTGAAAAAACTTATGATATTGAGGTGTGGCTACCATCTGAAAATAAATATCGTGAAATTTCATCATGTTCATCATGTGCAACGTTTCAAGGCCAAAGAATGAAAACAAGATATAAGAATGAAAATAAAGAAACACATTTTGTTGGCACTCTCAATGGAAGTGGCCTTGCTGTTGGCAGAACTCTAATAGCTGTTTTAGAAAATTATCAGCAAAAAGATGGATCAATAATCATACCAAAAGTATTACGACCTTATATGAACGATTTAGAAAGTATTTCGATCAATTAAAGTTGTTTTCATTATTAAGATAGTATAATAATTCAGCTAATTTATAAGGAGATTTATGGAAGGTTCAGGAATAGGACAATTTATACCGCTGATTTTAATTTTTGTTATTTTTTATTTTTTCTTAATAAGACCTCAACAAAAAAAAGTTAAAGAGCATAAAGCAATGGTTGAAAGTTTGAAAAGAGGTGACAAAGTTATCACTTCTGGTGGTATTACTGGAACTGTTGAAAGATTAATTGATAACGACAAAGTTGAAGTTGAAATAGCTGACAATGTTAAAGTTGAAATAGTAAAAGCGACAGGCATTCAAGGTCTTTTAAATAATCAAGAAGTCAAAAAATAATCAATTAAAGTAAAGTGCTTTATTTTTCAAAGTTAAGAATTTTATTTATAACTCTATTTTCACTTTTATTTATTTTAATTGCTTCATCAAATTTATTTAAAATAGATGATGATTTTTTTGATAAGAAAATAAATCTTGGATTAGACCTTCAAGGTGGCTCTTATCTTTTGCTTGAAATTGATAATGCTCCTGTCATTGAACAAAAACTTCAAAACTTAACAACAACTATCCGAAATTATTTTAACGAACAAAGTATTAGAATTAATAACATTAAAATTGAAGGTAATAATATTTTTTTTAATACTGATGATCAAAGCAAACAAATAATTATTGATACATTCACTGATGAAAACAGCGATATAAATCCTTATTACCCAAGATTTAAATCACATCAATTAAACATAGAAGACACTGGAGTAAGTTTAAAAGTCAATTTTTCAAAACAAGGGCTAATTAATCTAAAAACTTCATCTCAAGATCAAGCAATTGAAATAGTTCGAAGAAGAATTGATGAAGTGGGTACTAATGAACCCAATATATTAAAAAGAGGAAATAACCGTATTTTAGTCGAACTCCCTGGTCTTGATGACCCTATGAGAATTAAATCACTTTTAGGTAAAACTGCAAATTTAACCTTCAGATTTGTTACCAATAATGAAAATGACAGTTTTGGAGTTGAAAAGTTAAAGTATGAAGATGGCGTAGAAGAAGCAACAGTTAGCAAGAGAATAATTATTAGTGGAGATAATCTTCTAGATGCTCAGCCTCAAATGGACACACAAAACAATCAAACTGTAGTCTCTTTTTCATTAGATAGAGTAGGTGCAAAAAGGTTTGGTAAGGCAACATCAACTGGAATTGGTAAACAACTAGCTATAGTTCTAGATGGTAAGATTATAAGCGCCCCAGTTATTAGAGACACCATTGCAAGTGGTAATGGACAAATTAGTGGAGGATTTACATTTCAATCAGCAACAGATTTAGCGCTGCTACTTAGGTCTGGAGCGCTGCCAGCACCTTTAAACATTATTGAAGAGAGAACAGTTGGTCCTGACTTAGGTCAAGACTCGATAAATGCAGGAATGATCGCTTTAGCGATAGGGTTTCTTTTAGTGATTATTTTTATGTTTATTAAATACAAAATCTTTGGATTAATTACTAATGTTACATTAGTCATAAATTTATTTATTTTACTAGGAATTTTAACTTTATTTGAAGCCACTTTAACTTTGCCAGGTATTGCTGGAATTATTTTAACTGTTGGTATGGCTGTTGATGCAAATGTTTTAATATTTGAGAGAATTAAAGAGGAGCTTAAAGATGAAAAAAATAACATATTAGCATTTGATAGTGGTTATATAAAATCTAGAACAGCAATTATTGATGCTAACATAACTACCTTATTAGCTGCAATTATACTTTTTTTCATGGGATCAGGTCCGATAAAAGGATTTTCTGTTACTCTTGGTATTGGAATATTTACAACTCTATTTTCTGTGTATTTCATAGCAAGACTGTTTACTAGTCTTTATGTTTCAAAAAATAGAAATAAGGAAAAACTAATCTAATGATTGCATTTAATAAATATTATAATCATTTCAATTTTTTATCTGGAATTTTGATTTTATGTTCTTTAATTTTATTAGTTTTCAAAGGGCTTAATTTTGGAATTGATTTTAAAGGTGGGACTTTAATTGAGTTAAGATCATCTGATGATAAAATTAATGTCAGTTCATTAAGAGATAAATTCAGTGAAATGAATCTTGGGGATGTCTCTGTTAAA
>JAFJTK010000153.1 GCA_017880265.1 Candidatus Pelagibacter sp.
GTATGTATCCTAAATTTTTTAAGAATATTTCATTTGCTTTTTTTATGTCTGAAATAAAAAAATTATCATCTTTGTCAATAAGATACCCATGGGAATGAGAGTGATGACCTATTATAGCAAATTCTTCAGCCTCAACTTCTTTAATTTGTTCCCAAGTCATATATCCACTTTTTCCAACAGGCTCTGTTGAAACAAACAAAATAAAAGGAATCTTATTTTGTTTTAAAAATGGCCAAGCCTCAAGATAGAAAGATAAAAAAGCATCGTCAATCGTTATAAGAATTTCTTTATTTATTTTTGGCGAACTAAAATTTTCCTCAAAATTTTTTGGATTAGAAAAAGTATAATTTGAGTTTTTTATTATTTTCATTTGTTCTTTAAAAACATCCATTTGAATGTTGGTAGAGGGGTATTTATTTTCATTAAAACGATGATACATTAATGATAAAATACCTTCGTCCCCGGAATAGTGTTTGATATTATTTTCATCTGAAATAGAATTTGAGCTTAAAAACAGAATAAAAATGAACAAACTTATTATAGATGCTGCCAGTGAAAAAATTTTTCTAATGATCATCTCTAATGCTAGTATTTATAATATTACTCAAGAGAATACTAAAATTAATTATGAAAAATTAACCATAATTATTAATGATTTTCTCTCATCTAAAAATATTAAAATTACCGATATCAATGCAATTTATATTAATCAAGGATCAGGAAGCTTTGCTGGTATCAGAAACTCAATGTCAGTTGTTAAAGCCTTTAATGTCGCAAAAAATATTGACTATTATTGTTATAATTTAGATGATTTTAAAGATGAAAAAGACTTGAGACATGAAAATATCCCTGATTTATGTAAAAAATACAAAATTAAAAAAAATTTGATTAATCCTGTTTATTTAAGTTAAAATTAATTATGTCAGAAACTATTGAGGAAAAATGTTTATTAAAGGGTGTAAAATTAACTGATCAACGTAAGGTAATTGCACAAGTTATGTCACAATCATCTGATCATCCTGATGTAGATGAATTGTATAACAGAGTTTCTAAAATTGACTCAAAGATAAGTATTGCAACCGTTTACAGAACTGTAAAATTATTTGAAGAGTCAGGTATACTTGCTAAGCATGAATTTAAAGGTGGAAAAGCAAGATATGAAGAATTAAACGAAGGACATCATGATCATTTAATAGATGTTAAGTCAGGTGAAATTATTGAATTTGTAGATGAAGAAATTGAAAAACTTCAAAAAAAAGTAGCAGAAAAATATGGCTACAAACTAGTAGACCACAAGCTTGAATTATATGGGATAAAGAAAAAATCCTAATCAATGAATCAAAAAATTTTTATCAAAACATTCGGTTGTCAAATGAATGAGTACGACTCAAATAGAATATATGACTCAGTAAAAAAAATTGGCTATGAAAAAACAGAAAATTATGAAGATGCTAATTGCTATCTTTTAAACACATGTCATATACGAGATAAAGCTAAAGAAAAAGTTTACCATGAAATTGGTAGAGTGAAAAAAATCTTTAGAGCAAAAAAGAAGCCTTTGGTTATTGTTGCAGGCTGTGTGGCTCAAGCCGAAAATCAAGAAATGTTAAAAAGAGAACCTTATATAGATTTGGTCATTGGACCTCAGGCTTATCACAAAATTAACGACACCATACTTAATTATGTTGAAAAACAAAAGTTTGAAGAAACTGAATTTGATGCAGTAAGTAAGTTTGAATATCTGAGTAAAATAAAAAATAATTCTTCAAAAGTATCCTCCTTTTTAACTATACAGGAAGGCTGTGATAAGTTTTGTCATTTTTGTGTGGTGCCATATACTAGAGGTCCTGAATATTCTAGACCTTTTAAACAAATCATTGATGAAGCAAAAAGCCTTATAGAACAAGGAGCTAAAGAAATTATTTTATTAGGCCAAAATGTAAATGCTTATAATGATAATGGTTTGCGTTTATCAAACTTGATTTTAGAAATTGAAAAAATAAATGAGGTAAAAAGAATTCGGTACACCACTTCACACCCAAAAGATATGACAGATGATTTAATTGAAGTATATAAACATTCAAAAAAATTAATGCCCCTGGTCCATCTTCCGGTTCAAAGCGGATCTAATAAGGTTTTAGAGCTAATGAATAGAAAGCATACTATTCAAGAATATCTTAATACCTATGAAAAATTAAAAGAAATTAATCCAGCAGTTGAATTTTCAAGTGATTTTATAATTGCTTATCCAGGTGAAGAGGAGCAAGATTTTAATGAAACATTTGAATTAATTAAAAAGATAAAATTTATAAATTCTTATTCATTTATTTTCAGCCCAAGGCCAGGCACAGTAGCTGAAAATTTAGAATTAATAGATAAAGAAATATCATTGAATAGGTTGGAAAAAATACAACAGAAATTATTCGAGCATCAGATTCAAAAAAATAAATCTTTAGAAAATAATACAATTGAGGTGCTAGTTGAAAATCAAACTGAGGATAAAACCAAACTTTTTGGGAGATCTGAGTACATGACTTCAGTAATATTTAGTGGTAATGAAGAAAGTATTGGACAAATTGTGAAAGTAAAAATAAACAAAAGCAATCAAAACACCTTGTTTGGAGAGGCTGTTACAAATTTAAATCAAAAG
>JAFJTK010000079.1 GCA_017880265.1 Candidatus Pelagibacter sp.
CGAGATAATTTGTAAGGTATTTTAATGTCTAAAATTGGTAAAATAAGTATTTCTATTCCTGAAAAAGTTAAAGTTGTATTGGCTGGCAATATGCTAAACATTGAAGGTCCATTAGGAAAAAAATCTATCGATATTGATTTAGAAATGTTCAATCTTGATATTAAAGATGGAAAAGAAATATCAATTAAACCAAAAAAAATAGATCAAAATTCTAAAAGACTTTGGGGAATGAACAGAAGTTTGATTAATAATGCGGTAATTGGATCAAGTACTGGCTATGAAAAAACATTAGAGCTAGTTGGAGTTGGTTATAGAGCCGCCTTAAAAGGAAAACAATTAAATCTTCAACTTGGTTATAGTCATGATATTGATTATGACATACCAGAAGGAATAAAAATTGAAGTTGAAAAACAAACAACTTTGAAAATTTCTGGATCAGACAAACAACAAGTTGGATCAGTTGCTTCAAAAATCAAAACATATAGAAAAATTGAGCCTTACAAAGGTAAGGGGATTAGAGAAAAAGGACAATATGTTCTTAAAAAAGAAGGAAAGAAAAAATAATGAAACTAAATACAAGCATTAGAAAAAGATTTAGAGTTAGCAATAAAGTTAAAAAAGTTGCTTCTAAAGATAGATTCAGACTATGTATTTCTAGATCATCAAAAAACATTTCTGCACAAATAATTGATGATATTAATAAAGTTACATTATTATCTGCTTCTTCTGTTGAAAAGGATATTAAGTCAGGAGATAAAGTTAATAAAACCGAGCTTTCTAAGATTGTTGCAACAAAACTAGCAAAAAAAGCTCAAGAGAAAAAAATTACTAAAATTTATTTTGATAGAGGTATCTATAGATACCACGGCAGAGTAAAAGTATTTGCTGAAACCTTACGTGAAAATGGAATGGAATTTTAATTATGGAAAATTTTAAAGATAAAAAAGCAGACGATATTTTAGAAAAATTAGTTCACATTAACCGTATTACAAAAGTAGTAAAAGGTGGCCGTAGATTTGGTTTTTCAGCACTAGTTGTTGTTGGAAATCAAGCTGGTAAAATTGGTATAGCTCATGCAAAAGCTAAACAAGTGCCTGATGCAATTAAAAAAGCCAATGAAGTTGCTAGAAGAAAATTAATTCATATACCTTTAAGAGAAGGTAGAACAATCCATCATGATGTTAAAGCAAAAGATGGCTCAGGAAGAATTATTTTAAGAGCAGCATCTAAGGGAACTGGTATCATTGCAGGTGGTCCTGTAAGGGCTGTTTGTGAAGTATTAGGAGTTAAAGATATTGTTGCTAAATCAATGGGAACTTCGAATGCACATAATGTTATTAGAGCTACTATGAAAGCATTATTAAAACAAAATTCACCAAAACAAATTTCAGCTATTAGAAATAAAAAAATTTCTGAAATAGTTGAGAAAAGAGGATAATGATTACTTTAAACACTAAAGACAAAATTAATAAATCAAAAATGCGTGTTGGTAGAGGTATTGGCTCTGGAAAAGGTAAAACTTCTGGAAGAGGTGTTAAGGGTCAAAAATCAAGATCAGGTGTTGCCATAAAAGCTTTTGAAGGTGGTCAAATGCCATTGTACAGAAGACTACCCAAAAGAGGTTTTAATCCTATCTCTAGAACAAATATAGCTATAATGAATTTAGAAAAAATTCAGTCTTTTATAAATGAAAAAACAATTAACCCTAGCGATACTATAAATATGGAGTTGCTTAAAAAACTTAAACTGATTAATAAAAACTCTCAAAAATTAAAGATACTTGGAACTGGAGAGATTAAGGATAAGGTTAACATAGAAGCAGACTTAGCATCCAAATCAGCAATAGAAAAACTAGAGAAAATTAGTGGATCTATTCAATTGAAAAAATAATATATTTCAATGAGTGCGTCTTCATCATCAAATGATTTAAGAAATAGAATACTTTTTACTATCTTCATTCTAGCAGTTTATAGATTTGGAACTTTTGTCCCATTACCTGGCATAGATCCAGAACAGCTTAAGATTATGATGGATGGTAACCAAAAAGGTTTACTTGGAATGTTTAATGTTTTTGCTGGTGGTGCAGTTAGCAGAATGGCTATATTTGCACTTGGTATAATGCCATATATCTCCTCTGCAATTATTGTTCAGTTGTTAACAGGTGTTTCAGAGTATTTTAAAAACTTAAAAGCTCAAGGCGAAACTGGAAGAGCAAAAATTACTCAAATTACAAGATATGGAACTGTATTATTGGCTACAGTCCAAGGCTATGGATTATCTGTTGGTTTAGAATCCTCGGCAGATCTCGTGATTAATCCCGGTGCTTTTTTTAAAATTACAACAGTCACAACTATAGTGGCTGGAACGATGTTTCTAATGTGGTTAGGTGAACAAATTACCCAAAGAGGAATAGGTAATGGTATTTCTCTAATAATTTTTGCAGGTATAGTTGCAGAAATTCCTCGAGCTTTGGTTACAACTTTTGAACTTGGTAGAACAGGGGCAGTTTCAACTTTTATGATTTTAGCTATTTTTGTGCTGTTAGTTGCTACAATTTTATTTGTAGTGTTTATGGAAAGAGCATTGAGAAAAATTTTAATTAACTACCCAAAAAGACA
>JAFJTK010000086.1 GCA_017880265.1 Candidatus Pelagibacter sp.
TAGCAGATAAATTATATGTCGGTGTACCATCTTTTCTTAAAATTATGAAATCTTCAATTGTATCATTATTAATTTCTACATCTCCTTGGACCAAATCTTTTAATACTGTTGATCCTTCTATTTTACTTTTAAATCTTATGACTGGTTTTATATCTTTAGGAGCGTCAGTTTCTGGCACATCTCTCCATTTCCTATTGTAAATATAAGGAAGTTTTTTTTGTCTAGCTCTTTTTTTTTGCTCTTCAATTTCCTCTGTTGAACAATAACATTTATACGCATTACCATTTTTTAAAAGTTCATTTGCAACATTTACGTGATCTTTAATTTTAGTTGATTGAATATATTCTTCTCCATCATGCTCTATACCAAGCCATTTTAAAGATTTAATAATCTGAATTTTATGCTCATCTTTAGATCTTTCTTTATCAGTATCTTCAATTCTAAGGTGAAAAGTTCCTTTTTGGTTTTTTGAAAATAACCAATTAAAGAGTGCTGTTCTTACACCACCAATATGAAGAGCTCCAGTAGGTGAGGGAGCAAATCTAGTTGCTACTTTTGACATCAGTGATGTTTAGACTATTTTTTTAGAAGTTTCTATATAAAGATACCAAAACTCCTTGGACTTTAACTCTATCTGGTCCAAAAATTTTAGTTTCATAATTTCTATTAGCACTTTCAAGTGCAACCACTTTACCTTTTTTACGAATTCTTTTAAGCATAGCCTCATGCTCATCAATTAAAGCTACTACAATTTTTCCATTATCAGCAGTATCTGTTCTTCTAATAATTACAGTATCACCCTCATTGATACCAGCTTCTATCATAGAGTCTCCTTGAACTTTTAATCCAAAATAATCACCATTTTTTTCTAGATTACTTGGTAGAGGAATTCTTGATACTTCATTTTGTATAGCTTCAACTGGAGTTCCAGCAGCTATTTTCCCAAGTACAGGAACTTCCATTTCATCAGAATTAATATTAACCTCATCCAAACCACCTTTAATTACGCTAGGTGAAAAACTGTTATATATATCATTTGCAGATGCCGTTTCTGGCAATTTAATCACCTCTAAAGCTCTTGCTTTGTGGGCTAATCTCTTAATGAATCCTCTTTCTTCTAATGCACTAATTAATCTATGAATTCCTGATTTTGACTTTAAATTAAGTGATTGTTTCATTTCCTCATAAGAGGGTGAAACGCCAGAACTTCTCAACTTCTTGTTGATAAATAAAAGCAGGTTTTTTTGTTTTTTAGTAAGCATAAGAACAAATATCGTACAAATAATGTTCTATAAAAGTTCTTATAAAGAAACAATAGTAAAAAAACTAAGTAAAATAGGGGTTAATTTAACTACAAAACTGAGAAAATAGAATTTTCTGACAAATTTTTTAAAAGTGATTCACCAATTAAAAAAGTTTTTATAGAAGTTTTATTATTCAAATCCAAAAGTTCATCTTTTGTTTTAATTCCACTCTCAGAAATTAAAGGTCCTTGATGATTTAAAAGCACATTATGAATATCGTAGGTTGTATTAATATCAGTTTTGAGTGTTTTTAAGTTTCTATTATTAATTCCAATTAAAGCCTCTTTAAAATTTAAAGCTTTCTCTGCCTCCTCTACGGTATGAACCTCAACAATTACCGACATGTTTAATCTTAAAGCTTCTTCATAAAGTTCATTGGCCAAATCATCAGACACGCCAGCTAATATAATTAAGATTGCATCAGCACCATAACTCTTTGCCAAAGGTATTTGAAATTTATCAATAAAAAAATCTTTACATAAAACTGGTAAGTTAAATTTTTGTTTAATTTTACTGATATGAATTAGATTTCCTAAAAAAAAATCTTCCTCAGTAAGAACAGACAAACAAGTTACATTATTATCGTTATAAATTTTTGCAATCTCAACAGGATTATAATCTTCTATAATCACTCCTGCTGAAGGACTAGCTTTTTTAATTTCGGCGATTATTGATATTTTATCTTGAATTATGTTGTTTTGAATTTTTTCTTTAAAATCAATAAAAGTATTATTTTTATCAATGATTTCATTTAAAGAGTCTAAACTTATTGATTTTTTAAGAGTATCAACTCTTTCAATTTTTTTTGAGATAATATTATTTAATATATTCTCAGACATTTTGTATTTTTTCTAAATGTGAGTAGGGCTTCCCAGTTAAAATAAACTCTCTTGCAAATTTATATGCATCTGAAAATTGTGTAAATTTTTCACTCACAATTAATCCAGCTGCTGCATTTAAACAAACAGCTTTTGAAAAATCATTATCTTTGCCTTTAAAAATTTCAATCATTTTATCAGCGTTAAAGTTAGCATCATCTCCAATTAAATTTTCAAATTTTTCCGCATTGACATTGAGAGTTTTTGGATCAATTATGATTTCAGATATTTTTCCATCTTTTAATTGAATTACATTTGTTTTTGCATAGGGAGAGATTTCATCTAATCCATCTTCACTATTTACAATCCATGCAAACTTAATATTTAAATTTTTAAGTCCTTCTGCAAATATTTTAAGTAACTTTTTATCAAAAACACCTACAACTTGTCTATTAACTAATGCAGGGTTACTTAATGGACCAATCATATTAAAAATTGTTCTTTTACCAATTTTTTTTCTGACAGGGCCAACAAATCTCATTGCACTATGATAATTTGGTGCAAACATAAAACCAAAGTTATTATTATTAATCTCTTTTTCTATATCGTTAGGCTCAAGATCTATTTTAATCTTAAGAGCCTCTAAAACATCACCAGATCCACATTTTGATGATACAGCTTTATTGCCGTGTTTTGCTACTTTTGTGCCCATACTAGCCAAAAGCAAAGCAGAAGCAGTAGAGATATTAAGAGTATTCATGCCATCTCCTCCTGTTCCGCAAGTATCCACACAATCAACAACATTTACTCTTTTTGATTTTTCCCTAAGCACATAAACACCACCAGCAATTTCATCAGAAACTTCACCCTTTTCAGAAAGTAGAGTTAAAAAATTATAAATTTCATCTTCGCTAGCTTTTCCAGTCATTAATAATTCGAAAGAAGATTTACTTTCTTCAAATGTTAAATTTTCTTTTTGTCGTAATTTTTCTAAAATTTTTTCCATTTATTTATAATTTATAAAGTTTTTTAATATTTTAATTCCTATTTTAGTTTTAATACTTTCTGGGTGGAATTGTACACCATGAATATTATATTCTTTATGCTTAACACCCATTATCAATCCATCATCAGTTTCAGCGGTAATCTCTAAATTTTTAGATAATGATTTTTTATCAATAATTAGACTATGATACCTTGTTGCTTCAAATGTACTCGGAAGATTTTTTAAAATTCCAATTTTTTTTGATTTAATTCTACTCGTTTTTCCATGCATTAAATTTTTTGCTTGAATAATTTTAGAACCAAAAACTTGACCTATAATTTGATGACCCAAACATACTCCCAGAAAAGGAATTTCTTTATAAAGAGTATTTAAAATATCTAAACAATTTCCAGATTGATTTGGATTTCCAGGTCCAGGTGAAATTACAATTTTATCATATTTATTTTTTAAAATTTCTTTAGAGGTTATTTTGTCATTTCTAATAACATCAACTTTGGTCTTTAATGATGAAAGATAATGATAAAGATTAAATGTAAAACTATCATAATTATCTATCAATAATATTTTCATTATCTTAAAGCGTTAATCAAAGCTTTTGCTTTATTAACAGTTTCCTCATATTCTTTAATTGGTTTGCTGTCTGCTACAATTCCTGCTCCAGCTTGAACATAAAATTTTTTATTTTTAGCAACTGCTGTCCTTAGGGCAATACAGGTATCAAATTCACCATTAGCTGAAAAATATCCAATTCCACCCGCGTATACTTTCCTTCTTGTTGTTTCTAACTCATCAATAATTTCCATAGCTCTAATTTTAGGTGCACCCGATACTGTTCCTGCTGGAAAACCCGCTAATAGAGACTTAAATTTAGAGAACTTTTTATTGTATTCTCCTACAACATTAGAAACTATGTGCATAACATGAGAATATCTCTCAATAATAAAGCTTTCAGTAACTTTAACTGAATTAACTTTAGAGACTTTACCAGCATCATTTCTTCCTAAATCTAAAAGCATTAAATGTTCAGACAATTCTTTTTTATCTCTTAATAAATCTTTTTCGTAATAAAGGTCCTCTTTATAGTTTTTTCCCCTAGGTCTAGTTCCAGCTATAGGTCTTACAGTAATTTTGTTATCTCTTAATCTCACTAATATTTCGGGACTAGCACCAACTATTTGAAAATCACTAAAATTAAAAAAGAACATAAAAGGTGAAGGATTTGTAATTCTTAATTTTTTATAAATTTCTAAAGGATTTTTTGTTAATTTTGCCTCAAATCTCTGACTTAATACTACTTGAAAAATATCTCCCAACTTAATGTACTTCTTTGCTTTGTTTACCATATTAAGAAATTTATTTTTAGAGGTGTTTGATTTAACTTTGATTTCTTTTACAGTTTTATCTTTTGAGTTACTTAAATTTTTTATAGAGGATTGAATTGATAGTTTAAAAAGCTCTGATTTAATTTCATCGAACTTTCTTTGATAATTAATAATTTTTTCATCATTAAAAATATTAATTATATAAAATATTTCTTTTTTTAAATTGTCGTGAATTACAAGTGTTCTAGGTCTTAATAATCTTACATCAGGTAGATTTAGATCGTTTTTGCAATTATTTGGTATTTTTTCAACGTATCTAATTGAGTCATACGAAAAATATCCTGATATTAAAGAACATATCTTTGGTAGTTTTTTTGGAGTTTCAAATTTAAATTCCTCAATTATTTTTTCGATTAATTGATTAGGCTTATCTTTTAATTTGAATTTTTTCTTACCCTTAATCAAATATGAATTTTTATTATTAAATTCCCAAATTTTATCAGGGTTTTTACCAAAAATTGTATATCTACCTTTAATTTTACCTTTTTCAACAGACTCAAAAATAAAACTATTTTTTTCGATTAAAAAGTTATCGATAAGATTTATGACCTCATCATCGTTTTTTACTTTTTTAGATGTGTAGATTATTTGATTTTTATTGCTTCTGTGTCGAAACTTAAAATCTTTGAAGTTTCGATTGATTATCATTTGAAATAATTTTTAACTCTATCAATAGTTTTTTGATTTAATTGAACTTGATATTTCGAATTAAGCAACTGATCATAAGATTGAAGTATTGATTTTCTAGTATTTGTATTTTGATTGTTAACAAAATTTAGATAATTTTCATCTGTTTCGCTAAATGTATTTTTTTTGGAATTAACTAATTTTACTAGATAGATTTTATTTTCTTTATCATTTACTAAAGTATAAGAATTTAAAGGTAAGGAGTACAATATTTTAACTGAATTTGCTTCAAATCTATTATTGTCTCTTATTGAGTTTATAGTTAAGTACTCTTTGCTGTAACCAGCCATTTCTTTAAACTTATTATCATCAAATTTTTTACTTTGTATTTCTTCTAAGACACTTCTATTCAAATCAAACTTCCCTTTTTGATATACTAATTCTCGAATTTCTTCCTTTGTATCCTGATCTGCTAGATCTGGACCACGATCAAACTTATTTGTTATAGAATACAGTAAAAAATTATCTCCATTTTCAATTAGATCCATTTCAGACGATCTCTTTGAATAAATTAAATCTTCATTTATTTTTTTTGTTGAGCTTGGAGTAAATTCTTTAATCTCAGTTATATCTACTTTTATATTCTGGATTATTGACTGAAAGTTCTCACCATTTGAAATTCTATTTTCAATTTTATCTATTTCATCAAAAAAATCTTGATTAAATTCCTCTAACCCTATTAAAATTTTAGGGTTCAACACAGCATATTTAAAATCAATATATTCTCTTTTTAGCTGATCTTTATTTTCATCTAAAAACTTATTTATCTCTTGATCTGTAAAACTTTCTTTATCTTTATAAAAGTTTTCCATTGCAAAATACTCAATTTCTAAAGACTTATTTTCTTCTTCAAACTTTTTTTTAGTCTGAAAATTGGGAGTGATTGTTCCTGCTCCAATAAAATCAAATAGGTGTTTTTGTAGTTCACGATTTTTTAATTGTAATTCAAACATTGGTGCTGACATATTGTTTGAAAGTAAAAATTTTTCATATTTGGTTCTTTGAAAAATGTTATTTTCATCTTGAAAATTCTTATTTTCTTTAATCTTTTTTAGAACTGTTAATTCCGTAATTGAAAGATTGAAATCTTCTACCTCTAAATCAATTAAAGTTGTTGAGATTAATCCGGATAGAAGTTCTTCAATAATATTATTGTCTAAATTTTCTCTGATAGCTTGTTGTGAAATCCCACTTTGATTAAGATAGTTCATGAAATCTTGAGTGGTTACATTTGTTTTATTTATCTTAGCAATATTATTTTGATTGTTAGTGCTGAAACCACCTCCAAAACCACCAAAGCCGAATGCAATTATAATGACCGCAATTAAGATTAAACCACCTAATTTTTTTCCACCAAATTTTTTCAAAGTTTCTATCATTAGCTATAAATTTATTGATCTGTAAAAAACAAATCTATAGATTAAAATTTCAATTATGACAAATAAATATATGTATTTTATAGCTAATTGGAAAATGTTCGGTGAATTAAGAACATTAAATTCCCTTGATAGCGTTATAAATTTTTCAAAAAAAAATAAAAAGAGTAAATTTAGAATTATTTATTGCCCACCTAATACTCTTATACGCCCATTATCAAAAAGATTAAAAAAAACAAATTTAGAAGTTGGAGCGCAAAACTGTCATGAGAATGAAAACTATGGGCCTTTTACAGGTCACGTAAATTCAAAAATGTTAAAAAATGTTGGAGCTAAATATGTTATTTTAGGACACTCAGAAAATAGACAATCTGGTGAGACTGATAAATTGATTAATTTAAAAATTAAAAGTGCAATTAAATCTAATCTAAAAGTTATTTTTTGTATTGGAGAAACACTGAGTGAAAAAAGAAAAAAAATAACTAATAAAATTCTATCAAAACAAATTAATAATGGATTAAAATCTATTAAAGATACTTCTAAAATTATAATAGCTTATGAACCTGTCTGGTCTATTGGCACAGGTTTAATTCCAAAATCAAATGATCTAACAAATTCAATTTCATATATTAAAAGTAAATTTGTTAGAAAAACTCCAAAAGTTTTATATGGAGGTTCTGTAAATAATAAAAATATTGATGAATTAAAAGATATTAACATTATTGATGGTTTTTTGGTTGGTGGAGCCTCTCAAAATTCAAAAAAATTTATTGATATAATTAAAAAAACCTTTAATTAAGCCTCCATGGAAAACATACTGTTAGTAATTAACATCATCTTAGCTTTGATTTTAGTGTCGTTGATACTTTTACAAAAATCAGAGGGTGGGGCCTTAGGTATTGGGGTTTCTCAAGAAAATTTTATGTTATCTAGATCTGCAGGTGGTTTTATGACTAAAGCAACAGCTATAGTTGCTACGCTATTTATAATTTGTAGTTTAGCATTAACCATTATTTCGAGAGCTGAATTGACACCTACAAGTTCAGTTTTAGACACTATTGAAGAAAAGACTGAAGACACACCTTCAATTCCTGAAAATAATTAATAAATACTTTCCAATTCAATTTTTATTCGCTATAAGATAATTCCATGGCGCGATATATATTTGTCACCGGCGGCGTGGTTTCATCCCTAGGTAAAGGTCTTTCTTCAGCATCACTAGCTTATTTATTACAATCTAGAGGTTATAAAGTTAGACTAAGAAAATTAGATCCATATCTTAATGTAGATCCAGGGACAATGAGTCCATTTCAACATGGTGAAGTTTATGTAACTGATGACGGTGCAGAAACAGACTTAGACCTAGGTCATTATGAAAGATTTTCTGGAGTTTCAGCAAAAAAATCTGACAATATTACAACTGGAAAAATTTATAGCGATGTTCTTAAAAAAGAAAGAAAAGGTGAGTACTTAGGTAAGACAGTTCAGGTTATTCCACATATTACTGATCGTATAAAACAGTTTATCAAAAACGACTCTTCTAAGGAAGATTTTGTAATTTGTGAAATTGGAGGAATTGTAGGAGATATTGAAAGTTTGCCATTTGTTGAAGCGATAAGACAGTTTGCAAATGATGTTGGTAAAAAAAATGCATTATTTATTCACTTAACACTCGTCCCTTATTTAAAAGCTTCAGATGAAATTAAAACAAAACCAACTCAACACTCAGTTAAAGAATTAAGAAGCATAGGTATTCAACCAGATATAATAATTTGTAGATCTGAAAGACCAATACCCCTTGAACATAGAAAGAAAATCTCCTTATTTTGTAATGTTGATATAAAAAATGTAATTGAAACGGTTGATGTTAGAACAATTTATGAAGCTCCAATGAGCTTTTTTAGAGAAAAACTTGATGTTCAAGTTTTAAATTATTTTAAATTAAAATCTAAAAAATCAGTAAATTTAAATCCATGGAAAAAAATTACTAAAATTATTCTTAACAATAAAAAGCAAGTAAATATTGCTATCATTGGGAAATATGTTGAACTGAAGGATGCTTATAAATCATTAGATGAAGCATTAACTCATGGTGGAATAGATAATAAAGTAAAAGTTAATTTAGTTAGAATAGACTCTGAAAAATTAAAAGTTTCAGAAATAAAGAAAAAACTAAAAAATATTTCGGGAATATTAATTCCTGGTGGATTTGGAAAAAGAGGAACAGATGGAAAAATTGAGGCAATCAAGCATGCAAGATTGAATAAAATTCCATTTCTAGGGATTTGTTATGGAATGCAAATGGCAATTATCGAATTTGCTCGAAATCAATTAAATTTAAAAAATGCTACTTCAAGTGAATTTGATAAAAAAGGTTTGCCTATTATCGGATTAATCAATGAATGGACCAAAGATGGAAGAATGATTAAGGGTACTGATAAAGATCTAGGTGGAACTATGAGACTAGGCTCATATGAGGCTAAGTTAAAAGATAACTCATTAATAAGAAAGATTTACAGATCTAAAACTATTCAAGAAAGACATAGACATAGATACGAAGTGAATATTGCTTTTAAAGATCAATTTGAAAAAAAAGGTATGATTTTCTCAGGCTTGTCACCTGACAACAAATTACCAGAGATTATAGAGTTAAAAAATCACCCTTGGTTCATAGGAGTTCAATTTCATCCTGAATTTAAATCTAGACCTTTAGCTCCTCATCCTTTATTCTCTTCATTTATCAAAGCAGCTAAAAATCATAAATGAGTAGTATTAAAGTAAATTGCGGCAACATAGAAATTTCTAACGATAATAAAATTTGTATTATTGCAGGTCCTTGTCAGCTTGAAACTGAACAACATGCAATGGATATGGCAGGACAAATCAAGGAAATTACAAAAAAATTTGATCTTGGATTTATTTATAAAACTTCTTTTGATAAAGCTAATCGAACAAGTCTTAAAGGACAAAGAGGAGCTGGGTTAGAGGCTTCACTTCCTGTGTTTGATAAAATTAAAAAAGAATTGGATGTTCCAATTTTAACAGACATTCATAATGCGGAACAATGTTCGCTTGTTGCTGACCATGTGGACGTATTACAAATACCAGCTTTTTTATGTAGACAAACAGACTTATTAATTGCTGCTGCAAAAACAAATAAGATTATAAATGTTAAAAAAGGTCAGTTTCTTGCACCCTGGGATATGGTGAATGTAACAAAAAAAATAGCTGACTCAGGAAATAAAAATATTCTTGTGACAGAAAGAGGAGCAAGCTTTGGATACAATACTTTAGTATCCGATATGAGATCTTTACCGATCATGGCAAAAAATGGGTATCCAGTAATTTTTGATGCAACTCATTCAGTTCAACAACCAGGAGGACAAGGGGAGTCTTCAGGTGGGCAAAGGGAATTTGTTGAAT
>JAFJTK010000043.1 GCA_017880265.1 Candidatus Pelagibacter sp.
ATCTGATAAACCTATAGCTTCAAACAATATATCAACGTTTGTTTTAATAAAAATATCTAACGGATTTTTAAAAAAAATTTTTTTATTAATTTTAAATTGTCTTTTTTTATTTATATTTCTAGCTGATATGGCAACAACATTAATCTTCTTACCTGTTTTAAGTTCGATATCTTTTTTTTTAGTGTTTAGTTCATTGAGCAAGTAAGAGCCTACTTGACCAAGACCTACTACTGCAATATTTATTGATTTATTCATTGGTTTATATCTGGATATTTACTTTTTTTTGTATAGTCATCTATATAAATCTTATATTCATCATAAGTCATATTTGTTATGTCTTCTGACTTTTTTAATACTTCAGATAATTTTTTTTGATCTTCACTTTTTTTAACCACATCTTCTGTCCAATATTTAGAATCTTTGTTTAATGAACAATTAGTTAGAAATGAAATAATAAAAAAAATAAAAACTAATTTCATTATAAAGCAGTTTTAATTGGAAAATTAAATTTCATATTCAAATTTTGAACTGCTTGACCTGCTCCACCTTTAATTAGATTGTCTATAGTCGAAATTATTACAATCTTATTTTTATATTTAGATTTACAGACAGAAATGAAACAATTGTTTGTATTAATGACATCATTTGTACTTAAAAGACTGTTTGCTTTTAAAATTTTTACAAATTCGTCATTCTTATAAAAATCTTTTAGTGTCTTAATTATTTTTGACTGAGTAATACCTTTTTCTAGATCAATATAAATAGTACTTAAAATACCTCGAAACATAGGAGTTAAATGTGGCGTAAAATTAAAAGTTAATTTCTTTTTTGTGAATTTCTTTAACATTTGATCGATCTCTGAATTATGTCGATGAAAACCAACACCATAGGCACTTAAAGATTCATATAGGTTTTTATCTTTATATTTTTTATGGACACCTCTACCAGCTCCTGAATAGCCAGATTTAGAGTCCATTATTATATTGTTAACTTTAACTAAATTTTTTTTAAAAAGAGGAATTAATGGTAAAAGTATTGAAGTTGGATAACAACCAGGACAAGATACGATCTGGTATTTACCTATATCTTTTCCGTTAATTTCTGGAAGACAATATATACTTTTCTTGATTAAATTTACTGCTCGATGTTTTTGTTTGTACCATTTTAAATATTCAGATCCTTTTTCTAATCTAAAATCAGCAGCTAAATCAATTAAAGTGATATTTTTTGTTAAATGTTTTGATATATCTTGTGCTTCTCCATTAGGTAATGCTGTAAAAACTACATCAACATCTTTTAAAAGTTTTTTATTAAATTTAATAATTTTTGGTAATTTTTTTACTGAAAGTGATTTGTCATAACTAGAAATATTTTTTCCTACAGAACTATTTCCACAAAGATATTTAATATTTATAAATTTGTGTTTAATTAATAGTTTAATTAATTGAACTCCAATATATCCAGTTGAACCAGCAACCAATGCATTAAGCTTAGGCATAATCTATTATAACAGTTTAAAATTAAAAAAGAATTATCTTTTAGAAAATTGAAAGCTTCTTCTAGCTTTTCTTCTACCAGGTTTTTTTCTCTCAACCGCTCTAGAGTCTCTGGTTGTAAGTTTTTCAGTCTTTAATGTAGATTTTAAATTTTCATCAAACATAACTAAAGCTTTAGAAATACCATGAACTAATGCTCCTGCTTGGCCAGTAGGTCCTCCCCCACTAACACTACATCTAACATCATAATCTGTAGATTGATTAATTATATCAAATGGTCTTGTAATTTGAAGATGATGAAATTCACTTGAAAAATATTCATTAAATAATTTTCCATTAACATAAATTTTGCCAGATCCTTTTTTTAACCAAACTTTTGCTATAGAAGTTTTTCTTCTACCAGTAGCGTATTTGCTATCTTTAAAATCTAATTTTAATTTTGGTGTTTTTGATGTTGTTTGAGCAGTTTCCATATTAATTTCTAACTAAGTTTTTACTGTTTAATTTACCCAACTCAATCACTTGAGGATTTTGTGCTGTATGTGGATGGTCACTTCCAGCATAAATTTTTAATTTTGTTAATTGTTTTCTACCTAAAACTCCACCAGGTAACATTCTTTTAACAGCAAGTTTTAAAGTTTCACCAGGTTTTTTTTCTTGTAATTTTTCAGGTGTAGTTTCTTTTATTCCACCAGGATGACCAGTGTGTCTGTAATAAATTTTATCTTGAAATTTTTTTCCAGTAAATTTAGCTTGCTCAATATTCTTAACCACAACGAAGTCGCCATGATCCATATGAGGTGTGTAAGTAGTTTTATTTTTTCCTCTAATAATTTTTGAAATTACAGTTGCTAGTCTACCAACTACAGCATTAGTAGCATCAATTTCATACCACGATGATGTTACTTGGTCTTTTTTTATGAATTTTGTCATTGTGCCAGGATTAATACTATTATTAATTTCAAAGTCAATTTGATATTTGGCTTGTAATATAAGGTTTATCTGATAAAAAGTATTTGCCGATTTGATCCTATTGCGGGCTTATAACTGCTAAACAGGAATTTTCACAACATTATCGGTAGGCATTTG
>JAFJTK010000098.1 GCA_017880265.1 Candidatus Pelagibacter sp.
GGATGTTCGAACATGTGGGTAGGAAGTTTTATAAGAAATTTTTCAATCAGATAGATAAATTGTTAAGTGTAGATGGGGTTTCTTTAATTCATACTATTGGCTCAGTAAATCCACCAAGAGACCCACATCCATGGATTACAAAATATATTTTTCCTGGAGGATATACGCCAAGTTTAAGTGAAGTTACTACTCCTATTGAAAAAGCTGGGTTGATTGTTTCTGATATTGAAGTTCTAAAACTTCATTATTCTCATACGTTAAGACACTGGAAAGAAAACTGTAATAAAAATAAAGATAAAATTATTCAAATGTTTGATGAAAAATTTTTTAGAATGTGGGAATTTTATTTAGCTGGTTGTGAAATGGCATTTAAATGGGGTGATCAGGTTGTATATCAATTTCAACTTACAAAAAATTATACCTCTACTCCAGTAACAAGAGACTATATTTATCAATAATTTATTGATAGAAACACTAATCTCTTCAGATGAAAAAAATAAAAAAAAAGCCTAAAAAAACTAAAACCAAAGTTAGAAAAAAGGTTAAGAAATCAGCTAAACCAATTAAAAAAAAGGTTAAAAAAATAAAATCGAAAGTTAAATCTTTAAATAAAAATATAAGAAAAATTAAAAATCAAGAAACACCTCAAAAACAAAATTTTATTTTGAAAATAATAAATTTTCAAAATTCTTTAAGACCTCAAATAAAGTTTAAAATTAATTTAAGCATCGAAAAATACATCCAAGCTTTCTTTGATAAGATTGCTAATACAATTTCTGATTACAAACAAACAAAAAAAGATGAAGCTAGACGTTTAAAATTAGAAAAATTGGAAAAGGAAAGATTAGAGAAAATTAATCTTGAAAATGAAAAACAAAAACAAGAAGAATTAAAACTTAAACTTAAAGAGCAGGCTTTAAAAGATGAGGTAAAATTAGATAGACAAAGAGCAAGAGATATAAAAATTTTCCTTAGAAAAGAACAAGCTTTATTGAGAATAGAGCAAGCTGAAAAACAAAAACAATTCTTAAAACAATTAAGATTAGAAAAACAAATTGAAAAATTTAGAATCCGAGAAGTAAAAGAATTAGAAAAACTTGAAAGAATATCTCTTAAAGAAAAAAGAGATGATTACGCAGGACTTCAACAGCGGATAGAAAAATTAAAAGAAAAGTATCGAATAATTAGAGACCAGAAAATCAAAGAAAGAGTAGAAGCTCTTGGAGTAAAATTACAGGGTGATGAAGATAGAGAAACATTACTGCAAAAAGAAAAAGAATATACAATAGCAAGACAAAAAATTGAATTTGCTCTTGAAAGTTTCTATCGTAGTGCAAGTAGTTTAGTGTTTCAGTTAAATAAAAGACACATCACAAGACATATGTCAATTTTTAGATGTATTGATAAAAGATTTGAGACAGGAGAAATTTTTGTAAAATGGGATGAGTCTTCTGATGAGGAGTGGCTATTATTGATTTATATTAAAAATAACTCTCCAGATGAAGGAATAGTAATTGAAGATAAGACAAACCCTGAAAAGAATATTTCTCATGAGTTTAAAAATAATGAAATATTTAAAGCATCAGACACGATGGTAGACTCGCTAACTCAACTAATTGCTAGAAAAAGGTCTAAAAATAACAATTAAATTATCTAAATAAATTAAGTAATATCTAGAATGTTTTTTGGAACAATTACAATGCTAATTTTGTATCTAATTTTAAAGTACATTCTTTCTTGGATAACTTATTTTAATAATCTAGATCCAAGACTTGGAGATTCTACTTGGCGTTGGAGTTATGATTATCATGTAATTGGTGAAAGAGATATTTCGGATTTAGATGATAAAGATTTTATAAGACTAAGAAGGAAAAAAAATAAGATTATTACTTTAATGTATTCAGTTGTTATGATTATGTTTATTGCCTCAATGTCTTTATTAAGCAAAATTTTATTACACTTTACAAGCTAACTTTTTAATTGTTTTTTATTTTTTAAATATAAAAAATAGGCAACAATCTCATAAGTGAATTTAAAAACTTGAAAAATTATTGGAAGTTTAAAAAATTTATACAAAAAATTATATTTAGGAATTTTTTTCCATACAAAAAGAAAAGCCTCTGCTCCTTCAATAATTCTGCTACCATCTTTAACGTGAAGTCTTCTTAAAAGTTCTTTATCTTTTTTTGACGTTTCTTTTTCCGCGTTAGAATTATTCGTAATATCAATCCAGTCAATTTCTTCAATATTCTCCTTTTTATATAGATTGATTTCTGACCGACATATTTTACATGAATTATTAAAATAAACTTTCATTATTAGTTTAAATTACATATGAGACTAAATATTGTACATGTGTTAAATCATCCATTGAAAATTACATACAAACAACTATGTACTGTCTATGAGTAATTTTTTTGATAAATCAGATTTGAGCAGAAAAGATGTAGATGAAATTGTATCTGAAACTTTAAAAAATTGTGATGATGGAGAGATATATTTTGAAAACTCAAAATCTGAGTCAATTTTATTAGATGACAATAAAATTAAAAGTTCAAATTATAGCTCTGATCTTGGTTTTGGGTTTAGGGCAATTTCTAATGAAGTAGTTGCTTACTCTCATTCAAATGAAATATCAAAAGATGCATTAAAAAATTCAGCCAAAAACTTACAATCTACTCTAAAATCAATTAAAGGAACCTATAATCATGAAATTCCAAAAAGTAATAATAAATTTTATGATGATATTAATCCTATTGAACAAAAAACATTAGATGCAAAATTAGAAGTTTTAAATAATGTTAATGATTATTTGCGTAAAAAAGACTCAACAGTAAAACAAGTTACAGCTAGTTTTAGTGGAGAGCAAAAATCTATAGAAATAATTCGATCTGGAGGTGAAGCTTTAACAGATGTTCGTCCTTTAATACGATTCAACGTCTCTGTAATGCTTGAAAAAAATGGAAGAAAAGAAACAGGTGTTTATGGAATAGGTGGAAGACAATCCTATGATGACTATTTAAAAAATGATAATTGGAAAAATGTTTGTGAAGAAGCCCTTAGAATTGCTACAGTTAATTTAGATAGTAAGCCAGCTCCAGCAGGTGAAATGAAAGTTGTTTTAGGACCAGGTTGGCCGGCTATATTAATTCATGAAGCTATCGGCCACGGTTTAGAGGGTGATTTTAATAGAAAAAAAACATCAGCATTTCACGATTTAATGGGCCAAAAAGTTGCAAGCGAAGGAGTTACAATTGTTGATGATGGAACTATTGATAAAAGAAGAGGTAGTTTGACTATTGATGATGAAGGTACACCTACAGAAAGAACAGTTCTAATTGAAAATGGAATTTTAAAAAATTTCATGCAAGATAGATTGAATGCAAGGCTGATGAATACTAGATCTACTGGCAGCGGAAGAAGAGAAAGTTATAAACATATTGTGCTGCCAAGAATGAGAAACACAATGATGTTGAGTGGAAATCAAACTCAAGACGAAATGATTAAGTCAGTTGACAAAGGAATATTCGCAGTAAGTTTTGGAGGAGGACAAGTTGATATTACATCGGGAAAATTTGTTTTTAATTGTACGGAAGCTTACGAAATAAATAATGGAAAAATTGGTTCGCCAATTAAGGGAGCAACTTTAATAGGAGATGGTCCCTCAATTTTAAAAGAAGTATCAATGGTTGGAAACGATATGATGATGGATCCAGGTATTGGAACTTGTGGTAAAGCAGGTCAAGGTGTGCCAGTTGGAGTAGCACAACCTTCAATTTTAATTGATAAAATGACCGTCGGAGGAACAAAACTCTAAGTCATGATTAAAGATGAAGAGTATTTAAAATCGAAAGCTTCTTTTTGCTTAGATCTAGCTAAAAAACTTGGAGCAACAGACGCAAGTGTAACTATTGGAAATTCAATTTCTGAGACAGTCAGTTTTAGAAATAAAGTTCTAGATGAGTCTAATAGATCTGATAGTTTAGCAATAAGTATAGAGACTTATTTAGGTAAAAAAAAATCGTCAATAACTTCGTCAAATTTATTAGATGAAAATTTAAAAACATTGATTGAAAAATGTTTTGAAACCACAAAAATTACACCCGAAGATGAATTTAATTCTCTTCCAGATAAAGATTTATTAGCAAAAAATATTAAAGATCTTAACTTGTATGATCAAGCACATATAGAAAATGATAAAAAAATTGATTATTTGAAAGAATTAGAAGAAACAGCTTCAACTGATAAAAAAATCATAAATACTGAGTCGGGTTTTACGGAAAATAAATCAAACTTTATTTTAGCTAATAGTGATGGTTTTTGTAACGGGTACAAATCTTCATCATTTACAGCTTCTTGTGTTGCTGTTGCAAAAAATGAAAATAGCATGGAAAGAGACTATGAATTTACAAGTAAATGTCACTTAGAGGATATTTCTAATCCGTCAGAACTTGGAAAAAATGCAGCTGAGCAAACTATAAAAAAACTCAATCCTAAAAAAATTGGTAGTGATAAATTAAGTATTATTTTTGATAAAAGAATTTCCAAAGGATTTTTAAGTTCATTTGCAGGTGCAATATCAGCATCATCTATTGCAAGAGGAACATCATTCCTTAAAGATAAATTAAATCAGCCAATTTTTTCAAATTTAATTAATGTTATTGATAAACCTGATTTGATTAAAGGTATGGGCTCACAGTGTTTTGACTCTGAAGGGGTTAAGACAGATACATTAAAATTAGTAAGCAATGGAATATTAGAAAATTATTTAATTGATACTTACAATGGAAAAAAATTAAACCTAAAGTCAAATGGAAGAAGTGGGGGAACCACTAACCTTTATTTTGAAAATGGAAATATAAATTATGAGGATTTATTAAAAAGTCATTCTAAGATTTTGTACGTTACTGAAACTATAGGGCATGGAACAAATCTTGTTACTGGAGATTATTCAGTAGGTGCTACTGGATTTTTAGTTGAAAATGGAGAATTTAAGTATCCAGTTAACGAAATAACAATAGCTGGAAATTTTAATGAAATGTTTAAAAATATAACATTAGCAAATGATTTGGAATTTAAGTATTCAGTAAATTCACCTACCATGATGATTGATGGTATGACCGTTGCTGGTAAATGAGCAGATATTGTGTAATTGGCTCTGGAATATCAGGAGCAACTATTGCCAATCTTTTAAGTAAAAAACATTCAGTTGATTTATTTGATAAAGCAAGAGGACCAGGAGGAAGATCATCTTTTAAAAGATTAGATAAAGATAAAGGGTTTGATCATGGAACTCAATATATTTCACCAAAAAGTCCAGCTTTTAAAAAATTTATTAATATTTTAATTAAAAAAAAAATACTAAAAAAATGGAGTGGCAAACATTTATTTTTAAACAAAGCCAAGAAAGAAAATAAAAATCATCTAAAAATAATAGGCAGAAAAGGCAATAATGATATTAGCAAATATCTGTTAAGAAATATTAACTGCAATTTTCAATCTGAATTAAAAAAAATCAATTATAAGGAAAAAAAATGGGTCCTTACTTTTTCTGATAGAAGTAAAAAAATTTATGATAGGCTAATTTTGACTTGTCCATTTGCTCAATTATCAAAATTATCAAAAAAATATATCAAGGCTCCTTTCATTAAAAAAAAAGTAAGGATGGATGCAAATATTACAGTTATGTTTTTAATAAAAAAAACAAATAAAAATGTGAGCAGTTATTTATTTGATGACAATATTTTAGGTTGGGCAGCAAAAGAAAATAGTAAAAAAAGATTTAAAAGTTACCAAGATTTATGGACTCTGCAAAGTACTCATAAATGGGCAAATAAAAAGATCAATAAAAATAGAGAAAATAAAGATATAAATTCAAAAACTCTTATTGATCATTTTTTTAAACTTACTGGTATTAAAAAAACTAAAGTACTTTTTTCTTTAAATCATGGTTGGAAATATTCATCAAACTCAAATCCCTTAAATATAAAAAGTTATTGGAACTCCTCATTAAATTTGGGGGTGTGTGCAGACTGGTTTGTGGGACCAAGACTTGAAGCTGGTTGGATTAGTGCTAATGATCTTTATAAAAAAATAATTAAATAAATTTATTCAAATTTCTTAACTCTATATTCCCAGTTTCCCATACGTGAATAGGCAACTTTAAGAATTAAAGCATTTTTTTTATCAAACCAAATATCAAAGTTTAATCTTTTATCTTTAGGAATAGACATATCTTTTGAAGTTAATTTGAAGTGTTCTACATCGTATGTTTTTCCATATAATTCGATTTTTTCTTTTCCTATAAAAGTAACAACTTGTTCCTTAATACTTCCAGAAATAGGGCTTATCTGGCTGTTTGTTTGAAGAATTTTATGACTCCACCAATTTCCAATTATGTTTTCTAATGAGGCACTGCCTGTATATGATGAGCCTTTAATATCATATGCATTTTCATTTTCGTTTAACTTAAGCTGAACGTATTTATCTTTTTTATTTTGACGCGTTTTTGAGTTAAAGGAAATCAGTTTATCTTCAATATATTTTTCCTCTCCAAAACTTTCAACTTCGAAAATAGTTGCTCCAAATAATTTAACAGTAAATTTTAATTGATTTGTGACAGTTGTATTTTCTTCGTCTTTCTTAAAGAAATAGTAATTATAACCAATAACTTCACCATCTCTTAAAATTTCCATCTCTATTTTATTAAATTTGTTATAGTGAGCCATATGAGCATTACTATTAAATGAATAGATTAAAAGAAAAGTTAAGAATAAAATTTTTTTCATAAAATATTACTTTAATAGACTTTAATATTAAAAGAAGTAATTTATTAAAATATGTTTCTTAAAATTAAAAATATACCAATAGTATCTTGGAGCTCAGATAAATCTTTAAATTTCAAGCCAAAGTTATCAACATCTTTTTTTTTAATATTTGGTTTAGTAATTTTTGGATTAGGAGAGGGTCTCTTAATTTTATCAACAACTGGAAATTCACCATGGTCTGTGCTTGCTGAAGGAATATCTAATACCACAAGTTTGTCTATTGGAGCGGCAACTTTTTTTATAAGTGTATCTGTGCTTTTTTTATGGATATTTATTAAACAGAAACCTGGTTTAGGGACAATTTTTAATATTATTATTATTGCAGGGATGATTGATATCACTTTAAGTTTTTTTGATGCCCCATCTTCAATATGGATGAAATACTTTTTAGCTTTTTTTTCAGTTTTATTAGTTGGCTTAGGTAGTGGAATTTATCTTGTTGCAAATCTTGGTCCAGGTCCTAGAGATGGATTAATGACTGGACTAACAAAACTTACAAATCTCCCAATTGCTTTGGTAAGAGCTTTTTTAGAAATTTCTGCAGTATTAGCTGGCTGGTATCTTGGTGGAACGGTTGGTGTGGGAACTTTAATTTTTGCTTTTGGAATTGGGCCTTGTGTAGCTTTGGGTTTATTTTTAGTTAATAAAACTTTTAACTAGGCAGCAGCGCCAGATTTTTCACTTTTTTTTCTATCATGAGGATTAAGAATTGCTTTTCTTAATCTAAGAGACTTAGGAGTAATTTCCAAAGCTTCATCAGTATTTAACATACTTAATTGTTCAGCAATAGACATCTGTCTTACTGGGGTTAACACAACATTTTCATCTGTACCTTGAGTTCTCATGTTAGTTAATTGTTTGCCTTTCATGACATTTATGATCATATCACCAGGTTTTGGAGTTAATCCTACAATCATTCCTTCATACACAGGGTCGTTATGAGTTACAAACATTTCACCTCTAGCCTGAAGGTTAAAAATTGCAAATGCTACTGCTTTTCCTGTCGACATTGAAATTAATGCACCATTTTTTCTACCATCCATTTCACCTTCAAATTTTCCATATCCATGAAAAATTCTATTAATTACACCAGTACCTTTTGTTAAAGTTAAAAATCTACTTGTGTAGCCCATCAATCCTCTTGTAGGTGCATGAAAAACTAATCTTTTCTTATTTTTTCCAGTATCTTTTAAATCTAAAAGTTTACCTTTTCTTCTATTCATCGAGTCTATTATTTTTGAAGAATACTCTTCATCAAGATCAACGGTAATTTCCTCAATTGGCTCAAGTTTATTTCCAGCATCATCTTTTTGATATAGTACTTTTGGAGGACTTACTGTCATCTCAAAACCTTCACGTCTCATTTGTGTAAGTAAAATTTCAAGCATTAATTCTCCTCGACCACTAATTACAAAAGAATCTACATTTGCATTTTGAGAAAATGTAATACCAACATTGTTTTGTGCTTCTGAAACTAATCTGTCTCTAATTTGTGTGCTTGTTAGTTTTTTTCCCTCTGTTCCTGCTAAAGGTGAACTGTTAACACTTATTGTAATAGACATAGTAGGGGGATCTATTGGAGTAGCAGGGATTGGTTCGTTTAATTCAGGATCACAAATAGTATCGGCAACATTAGCTTTTTCTAATCCAGCAATTACAACAATGTCACCTGCTTCACCTATTTCAATAGGAACTTTTTTTGTTCCTTCGTATCTAAAAATTTTTGTTAATTTACCTTCATCTACTTTTTCACCTTTAAGATTTATCGCTTTAATAGGTTGGTTAGCTTTTGCGGTTCCTTGAGAAATTCTTCCAACTAAACTTCTTCCTAAAAAGCTATCCGCATATAATAGAGTGGATAGCATTGCAAAGGGTTTAGTTTTATCTAATTCAGCTGGTTTAACATGTTCAATTATAAGATCTAGCAATGGATGAAGATTTTCTCTTGGACCATCAACTTCTTTACTTGCCCATCCAGATCTTCCACTTGCATATAAAACAGGGAAATCTAATTGCTCTTCATTTGCATCTAAGCTTACAAACAAATCAAAAGTTTCATCTAGTACTTCATTAGCTCTTTGATCTGCTTTATCTAATTTATTGATTACTACAATTGGTTTTAATCCTTGTTTAAGAGCTTTAGCTAATACAAATTTTGTTTGTGGCATAACACCTTCAGCAGAGTCAATTAAAAGTAATGCACCATCTGCCATACTTAAAACACGCTCAACTTCAGCAGCAAAATCTCTGTGACCAGGTGTATCTATAATATTTACTCTTGAGTCTTTCCAATTAATTGATGCAGGTTTTGCTAGAATAGTAATTCCTCTCTCTTTTTCTAACTCACCAGAGTCCATTAATCTTTCATCAACAACTTCATTTTCTCTAAATGATCCACTTTGTTTCATTAAATTATCAATCATGGTTGTTTTGCCATGGTCAACGTGGGCGATGATGGTGATGTTTCTGATATTGTTGCTCATAAATTGTGGCTCTTATACATTAATTCTTTGAATTGAAAACTTAAAAAAAGTCAGTAATTGCTTGATAAATAAGCTTTAATAAAAAATTCATTTCTTGTGATTGTTTTAAAAACATATAGATATCGCAATAAAATTAGATGCAACAAAGAATCATTATCTAGTTCTCTAAATATTCAATGGAAAATTTTAAATTACTTAAAATAGAAGACTCATTAAAAAATTCATTACATAAAATGAATTTTACGAAACCAACTCCTATACAAGGAATGGCCATACCTGCTGCATTAGAAGGTAAAGATATTCTAGGAACAGCACAAACAGGAACGGGAAAAACATTAGCATTCAGCATTCCATTAATTAATAAATTGATTTTAGATAAAAATGCTTTTGCACTAGTTATGTGCCCAACAAGGGAATTAGCTACCCAAGTTATGGAGGCAATTAAAAGTATTATATCTGACAAAAT
>JAFJTK010000108.1 GCA_017880265.1 Candidatus Pelagibacter sp.
TCTTTTTTTCCATAAATCATTAATCCAGATGTTGGACATGGAGATAAAAAAGAGAAATCATAAACATTTGGTTGAGGGGAAATTGCAATAAATCTATTAATCTCAGGTCGTCTCATTAATAATTGCATAGCTATTAATGATCCAAAAGAAAATCCTGATACCCAGCATTGAGAGTTATCAAAGTTTTCTCTTTCAAGCCAATCTAATGCAGCTGCGGCATCGGCAAGTTCACCTTGTCCATTATCAAACTCTCCATCACTTTTACCAACACCTCTAAAATTTACTCTACATACTGAAAAATCATTATCCATAAATGTATGAAAAGTATCTACTACAACTTTATTATTCATAGTCCCTCCGTATTGAGGATGGGGTTGTAATACTAGTGCAATTGGAGATGTATTTTTTTTACTTTTATAATATTTTGCTTCGAGTCTTCCAGCAGGTCCAGGGATAAATATTTCTAAAATTTTATTGTCCATATACGATATTGATTATTATTCTCAAAAAAAAACTACGTTTATCATAAGTGAGCGACAATATGTTAGTTTTTTTATTGCAATGTATACTTGACCATTTTAGTCAGGTATGTATAAAAACGCACAATTTAAAAGGATAAAATGAAACTAACATCAAAAGGTAGATATGCTGTAATGGCATTAGTTGATCTTGCAAGATTTGACAGTATTAATCCTGTATCACTAAGAGATATCTCTTTGCGCCAAGGTATTTCACTTGATTATCTTGAGCAGATTTTTTCAAAGTTAAAAAAAAACCAAATTGTACAAAGTATTAGAGGAACACAGGGTGGATATGTTCTCTCTAAAAAACCTAATGAAATAAAACTTACAAATATATTTCATGCTGTTGATGAAAAAGTAAAAACAGTTCAATGTAAAAAAGAGTCAAAAAAAGGGTGCAATGGTAAAGCCACAAAATGTTCAACTCATAATCTTTGGGATGAACTTGAGACACACATTAACAGTTTTTTTGAAAAGAAAAGTTTAGAAGATTTATTAAAAAATAATAACGATCAAAGAATTTAAATATGGATAATAGGCAAAAAGAAATTGATAATTTAAAAGATTATAAATATGGTTTTTCTACTGATATTGAAAACACTAGAGCTCCTAAAGGCTTGAATGAAGATGTAATTAAATTTATCTCAAATATTAAAAAAGAACCACAATGGATGCTTGACTTTAGATTGAAAGCATTTGAAAGATTTAAACAATTAAAAGAACCTGATTGGCAAAAACCAAAGTACCCAAAAATTGATTATCAAGATTTATATTATTATTCAGCACCAAAAAGTATGGATGATAAACCTAAAAGTTTAGATGAACTTGATCCAAAACTTTTAGAAACTTATAAAAAACTTGGTATCCCTCTTCAAGAACAGGCTAGATTAAATGGTATAGCTGTTGATGCTGTATTTGACTCAGTCTCAGTTGCTACAACATTTAAAGAAGAGTTGACTAAACAAGGAATAATTTTTTGTTCTATGTCAGAAGCTATCCAAAAGCATCCAGATTTAGTTAAAAAATATTTAGGCTCTGTAATTCCAACAACAGATCATTTTTTTGCAACTCTAAACTCTGCAGTTTTTACAGATGGTTCATTTGTATACATTCCAGAAGGAGTAAAGTGTCCTATGGAACTCTCAACATATTTCAGAATTAACGCTTCAGAAACTGGTCAATTTGAGAGAACATTAATTATTGCTGACAAGGGAAGTTACGTTAGTTATTTAGAAGGATGCACTGCTCCTATGAGAGATGAAAATCAATTACATGCAGCAAATGTTGAATTGATTGCACTTGATGATGCTGAAATAAAATACTCAACAGTTCAAAATTGGTATCCTGGAGATAAAGATGGTGTAGGAGGAATTTATAATTTTGTAACTAAAAGAGGCTTGTGCAAAGGTAAAAATTCTAAAATTTCATGGACCCAGGTTGAGACTGGCTCTGCAATTACATGGAAATATCCAAGCTGTATATTGAAAGGAGATAATTCAGTTGGAGAATTTTATTCAATTGCAATTACTAATAATCATCAAAAAGCAGACACTGGAACTAAGATGATACATCTTGGCAAGAATACAAAAAGCAAGATTATTTCTAAAGGAATTTCAGCTGGAAATTCAGACATGATGTATAGAGGATTGGTTGATATATCCTCTAAAGCTGATAATTCTCGTAATTTTACTCAATGTGACTCTCTATTGATGGGTAACAAATGTGGTGCTCACACTATTCCATATATAAAAAATAAGAATCTTAAATCAAATATTGAACATGAGGCAACTACATCAAAAATAAGTGATGAGCAGTTATATTATTGTAATCAAAGAGGTCTAAATCAAGAAGAGGCAGTCAGTTTAATTGTTAATGGGTTTTGTAAAGAAGTCTTGCAACAGCTCCCAATGGAATTTGCTGTAGAAGCACAAAAATTAGTTGGAATAAGTTTAGAAGGGAGCGTTGGTTAAATGTTAAATATAGAAAATTTAAAAGCCAAAATTGACAATAAAGAAATATTAAAAGGATTAAACTTAAATATCAATCCAGGAGAAGTTCATGCAATTATGGGTCCTAATGGATCAGGAAAAAGTACACTGTCTAATATTTTATCTGGAAAAAAAGGTTACGAAATAGATGGAACAGTATCATTTGAAGGAGAAAATTTACTCGAATTAGAAACTGAGGAAAGAGCACATAAAGGAATATTTTTAGCATTTCAATATCCTCTAGAAATTCCAGGAGTAAATACAAATACCTTTTTAAAGACTTCTATTAACGCAATTAAAAAAGCTAGAGGAGAAAAAGAATTAGATGCAATTGAATTTTTAAAATTAATAAAGCAAAAATCATTAGAGTTAAAGTTTGATGAAAAAATTTTAAGTAGACAATTAAATGTTGGATTTTCAGGAGGAGAAAAGAAAAAAAATGAAATTTTACAAATGTCTATTTTAGATCCAAAATTATCAATATTAGATGAAACAGACTCTGGTTTAGATATTGATGCTTTAAGAATTGTTTCTGAAGGAGTTAATTCATTAAGAAATAATAAAAAATCTTTTTTAATTATTACTCACTATCAAAGATTATTAGATTATATCAAACCTGACTTTGTTCATGTTTTGAAAAATGGACAAATCATTAAATCAGGAGATTATGAATTAGCAAAAGAATTAGAAAAAGTTGGATATGAGGATTTTAATTAATGGAAAATAACTTAAAACTTAATTTTGAGGATTATCTAAATGAAAAAAATTTAACAAATTCTCAAAAAGAAATAAAAGAGAGTAATTTTGATAATTTTATCAAAAATGGTTTTCCAAACAAACGAATTGAAGATTGGAAATTTTCTGATTTAAAACAAATTATTTCAACCAATTTTGATAATATTAATTTTTTAAATCGAGAAATTGCATCTAGTATTGATGAAAGCCTCATTGACGATCTAGAACATAATAAAATTGTTTTTATTAATGGTGTTATTTCTAAGATTGATTTTAGTTATGAGAATGAAGATAAAATAATTGTAGAACAAAATTCAAATTTAGAAAAAGAATTAAGTGACAATGTAATGTTAAATTTGAATACTGCTTTTGTGTCTAATTACACTAAAATTTTAGTAAAAAGTGGCTATCAATTTCAAAAACCCTTGTTTTTATTTAATTATTTAACCAAAGATTTAAATAATGCTGGTTTAAATAGCAGGCTGGATATCAATTTAGAAGATGATGTTGCTTTAAATGTTGTCAATTTATCAAATGAAAATTTGAATAATAATTTTTTAAATTATAGACAAAAAATTAATATTGGTAAAAATTCAATTCTTAAAAACTATAGTTTAGATACTAATGAGAATTCAAACTTTAGATATTCTTATAAAGATATTTACTTAGAAAAGAATAGTCATTTAGAATATTTTATTTTATCCAAAGGTTCCAAGTTTTCAAAACATGATATTAATTGTTTTTTAAATAATGAATACGGCTCTATTGTTCTCAATGGTATAATAGATTTAGATAACGAAAAACATCATGAAATTAAAACTGAAATTAATCATAATGAAGAAAATTGTAAAAGTTATCAATTAATTAAAAGTGTTTTAAATGATAGCTCCAAAGGTATTTATCAGGGAAAAATATATGTCAATTCTAAAGCTCAAAAAACAGACGGCTACCAATTAAGTAGGGCATTATTATTAAGTGATCAAGTTGAGTTTAATGCAAAACAAGAACTAGAAATTTATGCTGATGACGTTAAATGCTCACATGGTTCGACTTCAGGAAATATTGATGAAAACTCAATTTTTTACTTAATGTCGAGAGGTTTAAGTTATGACCAATCAAAAAAATTACTAACAAATGGTTTTTTAAATGAAGTAATTGAAAAAATTACAAATGAAAATATTAAATCTTTAGTAAAAAAACTTACAGGTATTAACGAATGAATATTGATCAAGTAAAAAAAGAATTTCCAATTTTTGATGAAAAAATTCAAAATAATGATTTAGTTTATTTAGATAGTGCAAATTCTTCCCAAAAACCAAAAGTTGTTATTGATAGAATAAATGAATTTTACACAAAACAATTTTCAAATGTAGGAAGAAGCGTTCATTACCTAGCGGTAGCTGCTACTAATTTATATGAAACTACAAGAACCTCGGTTCAAAGATATATAAATGCAAAAGATAAAAATGAAATTGTATTTACTAAAGGTGCAACAGAGGCGCTTAACTTAGTTGCAAATACTTTAGGTCAAAGTTATTTACAAGAAGGAGACGAAATTCTTATCACTGAATTAGAGCATCATTCTAATTATGTTCCATGGCATTTTTTAAGAAAATCAAAAAACATCAAAATTAATTTTGCAGAGATTAATAAAGATGGAGAAATTACTTTAGAAGAAATAGAAAAAAAAATTACCCCTAATACAAAATTAATTTCAATTACTCATTTATCAAATGTAACTGGTGCTATACTTCCAATTAAAGAGATTACGCAATTAGCGCATTCCAAAGATATTATCGTCGTCGTTGATGGCTGTCAGGGTGCACCGCATTTAAAGTTAGATATGCAAGACTTGGATTGTGATTTTTACGCAATTTCTTGTCATAAAATGTACGGCCCAACTGGTTTAGGTATTTTATATGGCAAAAAAAAATGGCTAGAGGAACTTCCGCCATATCAAGGTGGGGGTGGTATGATCAATGAGGTTAAAAAAGATAGAATTTCCTATGGTGATTTACCTAATAAATATGAAGCTGGAACTATGGCTACTGCTCAAGTAATAGCGTTTGATCAATCAATTAAATTTTTAGAAAGTATTGGTATTGAGAATGTTATGAAACATGAGGCAGAACTTGTTGAATATGGTCAAGAATTATTGCAAAAAAATAATTCAGTTAAATTACTTGGAAATCCAAAAGATAAAGGTGGTGTTTTATCTTTTACCATTGAAGGAATTCATCCACATGATATCGCAACTATATTAGATGAAGATGGAGTAGCAATTAGAGCAGGACATCACTGTTGTCAGATTTTACATGATAAATTAAATATACCAGCAAGTGCTAGAGCTTCTGTTGGAATTTATAATACCAAAGATGATTTAGATAAACTAAACGACTCTATTAATAACTGTAAAAAAATATTTAACCTATAATGAATTTAAAAGAACTATATCAAGAGATAATTTTAGAACATGGAAAAAATCCAAGAAATCTTCTTAAGATAGATGATTTCAATAAAGATGCTAAAGGGCACAACCCTTTGTGTGGTGATAACGTTCATGTTTATCTTAAATTAAATGGACAAAGAATAGTCGAAGATATTTCATTTGAAGGAAGTGGATGTGCCATTTCAATGGCTTCAGCCTCTATTATGACTGACTTAATTAAAGGTAAAAATGAGAGTGAAGCTAAAGAAATTGTTGAAGATTTTCTTGGTATGATTAAAGAAAACCCTGAGCTTAAATCAGAAAATTTACTTGAAGATGAAAAAACAAAGTTGATGTGTTTATCAGGTGTAAAGCAATATCCTATGAGAGTTAAATGTGCTACACTATCATGGCATACATTAGTTTCTGCATTTGAAGACAAAACAGATCTAGTTAAAACGGAGAATTGAAGATGACTAAAAAAGAACAAATTATTGAAGAAATTAGAAAAATTTATGACCCAGAACTACCTGTTAATATTTATGAACTTGGTTTGATATACGATGTTCAAGTTGAAAATGATAATCACGCAAAAATTAAAATGACCTTAACTACTCCAAATTGTCCAGTTGCAGAAAGTTTGCCAAAAGAAGTCAAAGATGGAGCAATGCAAGTTGATGGAATAGATAATGTTGATCTTGAATTAGTTTGGGATCCTCCTTGGAACAAAGACATGATGTCAGAAGCTGCAAAATTAGAGTTAAATTTATAATGAATCCAATCATAAAACTAAGTGATAACGCTGCTCATAGAATTAAAGAAATCATGTCTAATGCAGAAAAAGATTCTTTAGGCGTTAGGGTCTCTGTAAAAGCTGGTGGTTGTGCAGGCATGTCTTATGTTATGGAATATACTAAAGAAGTTAATCCTAATGATGAAGTTATAGAAGAAAAGGGTGTTAAAGTTTTTGTTGATTCAGCTGCAATTATGTATCTTCTAGGAACTGAAATGGATTATAAAAAAGAAGAATTATCCTCAACTTTTGTCTTTAATAATCCGAATGAAACTGAGCGTTGTGGGTGTGGAGAGTCTTTTAAAATAGAATAGGTTGTATCATCCTATTATTTGCATATCAGTATTGCATTTCTTGCATAACTAGTGTATGAATCGGTTATGAACACTTTTGAATTTAAAAATCTTGTTAAAAACCTAAAAAATTCTTTAAAGCAAAGAACTTTTTTTAAAGATCTTCGTAAAGAAGTAGAAACTGGTGCCAACGGCACACAGGACTACGTTGTTAAAAAAGGTGTTAACAAAGATACAATTGCAACAACTAGACAGTAATTAATTACTAGCTACTGTAATACATCTCAAACTCAACTGGATGAGGTGCGTGTTCAAATTTATGAATTTCTTCAAATTTAAGTGCAATGTAAGCATCAATTTGATCATCAGTAAATACACCACCTTGAGTTAAAAACTCTCTATCTTTATCTAAGCTTTCCATAGCTTCTCTTAAAGAACCACAAACAGTTGGTATAGCTTTAACTTCTTCTGGTGGTAATTCGTATAAGTCTTTATCAAATGACTCACCTGGATGAATTTTATTTTTAATTCCATCAAGACCAGCCATAAGCATAGCTGCAAAAGTTAAGTAAGGATTTCCAGATGCATCAGGGAATCTTATTTCACATCTTGCACCTTTTTTACTTAACGTAATTGGTATACGACAAGATGCAGATCTGTTTCTTGCAGAGTAAGCAAGAAGCACTGGAGCTTCAAAACCAGGAATTAATCTTTTGTAACTATTTGTGGTAGAGTTTGCAAAAGCATTTATTGCTTTAGCATGTTTTAAAATTCCACCAATGTAATGTAATGCAGTTTCAGATAAACCAGCGTAAGCATCACCAGAAAATACTGGCGTATCACCTTTCCAAATTGATTGGTGAATGTGCATTCCTGAACCGTTATCACCTGCAACAGGTTTAGGCATAAACGTAGCAGTTTTTCCAAAAGAATGTGTAACCATTTGAACAACGTATTTATATAATTGAACGTTGTCAGCTTGATCAACTAACGTTCCAAAATACATACCAAGCTCGTGTTGACTTGGAGCCACTTCATGATGGTGCTTTTCAACTTTAATTCCAACTTCTTTTAAATTTTTTAAATACTCACCCCGCATATCTTGTTCACTATCAACAGGCGGTACTGGGAAATAACCACCTTTAACTGGAGGTCTATGTCCCATATTTCCATTTTCGTAAACTTTACCAGAGTTGTATGGACCTTCTTTACTGTCCAAAACAAATCCAGTGTTATTAGGATCGTTATTAATTCTTACATCATCAAATACAAAAAATTCTGGTTCTGGACCAAAGAAAGCTTTATCTCCAATACCTGAAGATTTTAAAAATTCTTCAGCTTTTTTTGCAACACCTCTTGGATCTCTTTCATAAGGAGATTTTTTTACAGCATCTAAAATATCACAAAATAAAACGACAGTATTATGAGAGGTAAAAGGATCCATAAACATTCTTGCAGTATCTGGTTTTAAAATCATGTCAGACTCATTAATAGCTTTCCAACCAGCAATAGATGAACCATCAAAAAATACACCTTCATTTAACATTTCTTCATCAACAATTGTAGCGTCCATTGTTAAGTGTTGAAGTTTCCCTCTTGGGTCAGTAAATCTTAGATCTACAAATTCTGCTTCTTTTTCTTTGATAAATTTTAATACGTTTGCTGCACTCATTTTGTCTCCTTTATAATTTTATGGATGGTAATTAACAAAATAATCACGAAAAATATTGCTTATTTAATAAATAACACCTATGCAATTTTCACATAAGTATTGTATTTATTCAATATTATTTCATAAGAATTTTAAAACCTATGAACCCAATATTAGAAAAAGAACCTGTAAAAAGAGCAGAAAGATCAATAAAGGAATTTAATCCAAAGCTTGAAATTATCTGTTTAGAACAAACAGCAAGAACTGCTCAAGATGCAGCTACAGCTTTAGGTTGTAGTGTCGGAGCAATTGTAAAAAGCTTACTTTTTAGAGCTAATGAAAGTTTTGTACTTTGTTTAGTGTCGGGAGACAAAAGATGTTCATTAAATAAGTTGAAAAAAATATTAGATGAAAAAGATGTTTCAATGGCAAATCCTGATGAGGTTAAAAAAATTACTGGTTACACTATAGGAGGTGTTTCGCCAGTGGGTCACTTAAATAAATTAAAGATATATATTGATACAAACTTAGAGAGGTTTACAAATGTATTTGCTGCAGCAGGACATCCAAATTGTGTTTTTCAAATAGAATTTAATCAATTGACAAATTTAACTAATGGCCAAATGAAAGAAATAGCAGAATGAGACAACCAAAATTAATTGATTATGTTTTATTAACTGTATTAGCTTTAATTTGGGCTTCAGCTTTTTTTAATATTAAGATTGCAACTTATTCTTTTGGACCAGTAACAATTGCTTTCTTAAGAGTTTTTTTTGGAGCTATTCCAGTTTTACTTCTTTGTTATTATAAAAATATTAAAATTGAAGCTTTCTCTAAAGATTGGCATTGGTTTGCAATGATAGGGTTTATTAATTTGGTCGCTCCATTTTTTTTAATAGCGTATGGAGTTAAATCAGTTCAAAGCAATTTAGCAGCAATTTTGATGTCTACTACACCATTAAGTTCAACAGTGTTGGGACACTTTTATACAAAAAATGAAAAATTTAATTTGGTTAAAACAATTGGAATATTAATTGGTTTTTCAGGAATAGTGTTTTTATTTTCGGATAATATTTTAATTAATGAAAATAATTTTATTTCAGCATTGTTAATTTTATTAGGCTCAACCTGTTATGTAATAGGAGGGGTTTTAACTCTAAAAATTAGTAAGAAAAAAAATGAAAATGTAACTGGTTCTATATTAATTTGGGCAATTATAATTTTAATTCCACTTGCAAGCTTCATAGAGCAACCTTGGCAATCGATCCCAAGAACAGACTCTTTAATATCGGCAATATATTTGGGAATAGTTCCAACGGGTGTAGCTTGGTTGTTAAGATTTAGAATTTTAAAGAATAATGGTTTAATATTTCAATCACAAGTTTCCTACCTCATACCAATATTTGGGACTATATTGGGTTATATATTTCTAAAAGAGTTAATAACAATTAAAGTATTAATATCTCTTATCGCAGTTTGCATTGGTATTTACTTTGTAAAAAAAGCTGACAGTAAAAAAACTATTTAATTTTTGCCATAGCTTCTATGTGTGAAGGTCTGGTTTCACAACAACCTCCTAGTATAGTAGCACCATTATCTTTAAATTTTTTTGCGATTTCACCAATTTTGTCTGGAGTAAGATCGTGTCTTTGGCCTAAGAATTTATTAGGATTTCCACCATCATTTTTAAAATAAGATGATGTGTAGCCATCTTTTGGTTTAGTGGTCATAAAGCCATTTAATTTAAATCCAAATGGTACATTTAATTCTCTCATTTCTTGAAGATTTTTTTCATAATTTTCAGGTGATACACAAGAAAGCATTATACCAAGCAATTGATCATCAATAATTCCTTTAATATCTGAAATTTTTTCTCCACTAGGTAAATTAGTTCCTTCAGATATGTGAATTCCAATCAAGTATGGTTTTTTAAATTCTTTAATTGCTTCAATTCCACATTTAAATTCTTTGATACTGCTCCACACATCAAAATAAAAAAAATCAACATAATCGTTTAATAATTTAGCCTGTTCATTAAAAGTTTTTGTAATTTCTTCTTCATTTCTTTCATCTGGTTCATAAGTTAATTCTTGAGGAGGCAATCCACCAGCAATTAAAATATTTGGAAATTCTTTTTTAACATTATTTGCTATTTCACCAGCTTTTATATTTAAATACTCAAATTTATCTTCAACATTATTTTCTCTAAGCCTTTTTCGTCTTGTAGTAAAAGTAGTAGTAACAATTACTTCAGCTCCCGCTTTTACAAAATCTCTATGAGTATCCTCTAGTAATTGGTGATAATTTTCATTTAATATTGCATTAGCACTCCAGAGTGTACCATGATGTTTCATTCCTCTAGCCAATAGTTCTTGCCCCATACCACCATCTAATATTCTTGTTTGTTTAAAAAAATTTAGGTCCATTTTATCCTCACTTTTTTAGTGCTTTAGCTTTTTGCTAGGTGCACAATATAGTTCAACTACCTTGCTTATTGATTTTGTGGGAATTTCCTTTTTAGCAGTTAACGCCCGCAATAGGATCAAATCGGCAAACAATTTATAAAACTTTAATAAATATTTGTAAACTATTTTTTATAAAAAATTTTGGCATTGAAAGAAAAAGATCTACGCTCTCCTTCTATATTAAATGGGTAGGCAGTATGCATTAGATAATTTGGAAAAATTAATAAATCTCTTGTTTTTGGCACAACATTATAAATACTTTTGCTTAGAAAGCCTTTTTGCCCATTTATAAAATCAATTGTTCCATTAGTTTTTAGTTTTTTATTTTTTACCATCTTATTAATTGTCATTCCTTTTGGTAATTTTAAATAACCAACACCTGACAAATCTCCTTCATGATAATGGATAGGGTTATATTCACCCTTGTATTGACGAACTACCCATAAATTTAAAATTTTAATTTTGTTAATATTTTTTATTTTATCGTTGTACAAAAATTTATTAATATTTTTTATCAATTCTTTTTCTAAATATTTTTTAATAAAACTATTTGAAATTTTTAGTTCATTTTTAATTTGACTAGCTAATTTTGAGCTGTAATCAATTTTCTTTGAATTAGATTTGATGTCAAATTCAATGTTTAATTTATCAGAAAATTTTTTAGAAATTTTAGTTTTTCCAATCGATGGCCCAAAAGGCTTAATATTTTTCATTTTAAGATTAAATATATTAAAAGTTAATTAAATCAAGATTATGGTATCAGTCTTATACCCATTCTTATAGATACAAAAATTACTAGCATCGAAGTTATTATCGTAAGTGTTTTGTTAGATAGAAATTTTATATTTAGTAAATTTCCAATCTGACCCCCAATTAATACACATAAAAATAGAGGCCAATAATTCAAAAATTCATCAAAAACAATATTTTTAGTAAGTTGACCAGCTACGCCAAATATCGAGTTGATTAAGATAAATAGAGATGCTGCAGTAGCAATATGTCTTGGATATCCTGCTTTCATTAAGAATAAAATTGGACTTAAAAATATACCACCACCAATTCCAACTATTCCTGAAAAAAAACCAATAACAGATCCAATAAATATAGAAACGGCTTTTGGAAATGAATTTATTTTAATCTGATCATCACTGTATGATTTATTTTTTATCAACAAAAGTATTCCAGCCATAAATAAGATAATAAATAAAATTATTTCAAATAATTCCTTTGAAATCGATATCGAGGCACCAAAAAATGCAAAGGGGATAGAGCCAATCAAGTATGGAACAAGCAAATTAAGATTTAGATTTCCTGATCTTACATAGTTAATTGAATTTCCTGATACTACAATAATATTGCAACATAATGCTAATATTGGAAGTATATAAAAAGGAATTTCCCAAATTAGCATGAGTGCTAAATAAGTTGATCCACCTCCAAAGCCAACACTTGAGTATAATATTGATGTTATAAGAAAAAATATTGATAATATAATCATACTTAAAAATTTTTATGAATGTAAATATAGCTTTATTAACTGTAACAGATACCAGAACTTTTGATAACGATAAATCGGGCGCTATTCTTGTAGAAAAAATTAAAGAAGCTAATCATAATTTAATTGATAGAAAAATATGTAAAGACAACAAAGAAGATATTGTTTTGATATTAAAAGAATGGATTAATAAAAAAGATATTGATGTAATTATAACAACTGGTGGAACAGGACTTACTGGAAGAGATATTACTCCAGAAGCAATAGAGGAAATTGCAGATAAACAAATACCTGGTTTTGGAGAAGTTTTTAGAACAATAAGCCTTAAAACAGTAGGAACTTCGGCAATTCAATCAAGAGCTTGTGCAGTTTTGGCAAATGGTAAATATGTTTTTGCATTACCGGGTTCTTCAGGAGGAGTCACTGATGCATGGGATGGAATTTTAAAATATCAATTAGATATTAATCACAAACCATGTAATTTTGTTGAGTTATTTCCAAGACTAAAAGAATAATAATTATTTTTGATATTTTTCTTTCCATTCAGAATAAGGCATTCCATAAATATGTTGCCTTGCATCAGGATCAGTTATTTCTAATCCTTTTTTTTCAGCTTCCTCTCTAAACCATCTAGATAAACAATTTCTACAAAAACCCGCTAAATTCATTAAATCTATGTTTTGCACATCTTTTCTTTCATCTAAGTGTTTAATTAACCTCTCAAGCGTAGCCGATTGTATTTCTTTTTTTAGATTTTCATCCATAATTTACATCCCTTTTTTTAATTTTAATTCTTAAAGCTAACAAAACAAGTATTATCACCAAGTAAACTAATGGTTTAAAAAAAATTGTTTTAGATAACCAGATATAATGAAGAGATCCAAATATTGCGATCATATAAATTAATCTGTGTAATCTTTTCCAATTATTTTTAAGTAATTTGATCATTTTTTGTGAAGAAGTTATTGCTAATGGAATTAGCAAAACCCATGCTGCAAAACCAATAAAAATATATTTTTTTTTAAAAACATCATCCAAGATAGGTTGCCAGTTAAATCTATAATCAATACCTATATAAGTGAGCAAATGAAGAGATGCATAAAAAAAAACAAATAATCCTAACATTCTCCTAAAACTCACCCACATAGTTAAGTTTGTCAATCTTTTAAGAGGAGTCATGCTTAGGGTTAGACAAATAAATATCAAAGTCCATTCACCAGTGAAGTGAGTAATTTCTTTTACAGGCTCAGGACCAAGCTTATTGAAATAAATCTTATAAAAAATAAATAAAAATGGGATTGTGCTTAAAAAAAATACACCAGGTTTAAAATATTTTATCATTAAAAATATTTTTTTAAATCCATACCAGTGTACAAGTTAGCTACCTCATCTCCATAACCGTTAAACATTAAAGTTTTTACTCTAGGTGCAAAAATATCATTTCCAATAACTCTTTCTGTAGCCTGAGACCATCTTGGATGATCAACATTTGGATTTACATTTGAATAAAATCCATATTCTCTAGGGGAAGCCCACATCCATGATGATGTCGGCATCTTTTCAACAAATTTTATTTTAACAATTGCCTTGGCACTCTTAAAACCATATTTCCAAGGGGTAAATATTCTAAGTGGAGCTCCATTTTGATTTGGAAGTCTTTTACCATATAAACCAGTCACAACGGTAGTTAATGGATGCATTGCTTCATCAATTCTTAATCCTTCTTTATAAGGCCAATTTAAAACTGGATATCGTTGACCTTTCATTTGTTCAGGATCATAAACACTTTCAAACTCAATAAACTTTGCTTTACTAGTTGGATTAACTTTAGATAGTAATTCACTTAAAGAAAAACCCATCCATGGGATTACCATTGACCATCCTTCTACACATCTTAATCGGTAAATTCTCTCTTCAGAGATAAATGTTTCAGTTATTTCATCCATTGAAAGTTTAATAGGTTTTTCAACTTCACCTTCAATACTTATTGTCCAGGGTGTAGTTTTAAATTGTTGTGAATTGATATAGGGGTCACTTTTAGAAGTCCCAAACTCGTAATAATTATTATAAGTAGTGATATCTTTGTAGCTAGTAAGTTTATTTTCTTCGTTAGATCTAGCGTGATTGATAAATGGTATTGAGGTTAAAGCTGCAGATCCAGCACTTAACCCAATTGATTTAATAAAGCTTCTTCTATTTAGATACACTTTTTCTGGTGTAATTTCTGAATATTTAATTTTTTTCATATTGAATTGGATTTCCTTTTAACCAGTCTGTCTCATTATTTTGATAGTGTTCCTTTTTCCAAATTGGCGATCTTTTTTTTATTTCCTCAATAATATATCTAGACAATATGTAAGCTTCATCACGATGTTTGCAAGCTACAGCAATAATAATACTTATTTCACCAAGATTTAAATAACCTTTTGCATGCTCAATGAATACCGCTTTCTCTCTTATATTTAATTTTTGATCAGCTTCATTATAAATTTCTTCAAAACTTTTTATAACAAGAGAGTCGTGACTATCATAAGTTATTCCAGTTACACTTTTATTGTTATTTTGATTTCTTACTGTTCCTGAAAAAAATATTGATGCACCAAAATCAGAAGATGAAATAAATTGCTCAGCTTCAACAAGTGAAAGCTTTTTATCTTTGATATCTATTATTTTTGTATGAAGCATTAACCTCCCCCAATTGGAGGAATAATAGCAATTTTTTCATTATTTGTTATTTTATAATTGTCGCTAATTATATTATCATTTGAAGAAAATACTGACGAATTTACAATTTTAATAAAATTCTCATTACCATTAAAATTTTTCATTAAATAATCTATTAAATTTTTTCTTATATCTTTAATTGTTGAGTCATTTTCAATATCAAATTCTAGATAGTTTTGATTACTGAACTCTCGACTTGCTCCAAATAACTCAATCTGCACCTTCATGAATAGTTTGATTAAAATATTTCTTTTAAAAAATTTGGTAGACCATCTGGGTTTTTCCATAAACCACTTTTACCACCTTCTTTGATTAATAATTTAACATTATCAATTGTTAAATGAGGGTTAACAATTTTGCTTAAATCATAAATTGTTATAAGAGCGGCGTTTACTCCCATTATAGCTTCCATCTCCACACCTGTTTTTGCAAACGCAGATACAACACAAAAAACTTCAAGTGAATTATCTTCATCATGCATAATGATTTTAGTAGCTGTATGATCAATTGGTAGTGGATGACATAAAGGGATTAATTCACTAGTTTTTTTAACGCCTAAAACAGCAGAAATTTCTGCTAATGTTACGGGATCTCCTTTAGGCATTTCTTTATTTTTAATTAGATTAAAAACTTCTTTACCAACATAAATTTTTCCAGAAGCTAAAGCTCTTCTATATGTTTCTTTTTTGCTTGAAACATCAACCATATTAAATGAATTTTTTTTAAAAATTTCTTCTGCCCAATCTTTTAATTCATTGTTTTTTATTATTTTTAAATTTTTCATATTAACCACCAGTGGTTGACAAATTTTTTGTTAAACCTGTGTCACCAATCTCCAAATAATGAGACTCTTTTTTAAAATTGAGTTGTTTTAAAATCAAATCTTTTAATTCTTCTATTTGACTATCTTTTTGCACTAGGTGTCTAATATTTATTCCTGTATTGCCAAACAAACATAATCTTAAATCGCCTTTTGCAGTAATTCTTAATCTATTACAACTTTTGCAAAAATCTTTAGAGTAGGGGGCAATCACACCAAATTTACCTTTAAACTTTGGATTTAAGTAGTTTTTTGATGGTCCTGCATCTTTACCAAATGTTTGAATGATCCAATTATTATTATTTAAGTAGTCAGTAAATTTTTTTGCAGGAACATGATAGTTATTGAAATAATCAATATTATCTCCTGTTTGCATTAATTCGATATATCTAAAATCAATTTCATTATTTTTTAAAAACTCAGCCCAATCATCAAAATCTTTTTCGGAGTCATTTATCCCTTTTAATAAAACAGCATTAATTTTAATATTTTTGAAATTTAGTTTTTGTAAATTTTTAATACCCTTAAGAATTTCTTCCAATCTATCATGACCAGTTATCTTTTTAAAAGTATTAGCATTTAAACTATCAATACTAATATTTATTCCATCTAAACCACTATTTTTTATATCATCAGCTATTTTATCTAATCGGTAACCATTAGTGGTCATAACAGTTTTTTTTATTCCTGAATTTTCTTTTATAATCTTAATAATTTCAAAAAAATCTTTTCTTACAGTTGGCTCACCGCCAGTAAGTCTAATTTTTGATACACCTAATTCAGATAGTGCTTTGGCCAATCTTCCAATTTCTTCAATGTTTAGAAATTTTCTATTATCACTTCTATCAATTTTGTATCCATCAGGTAAACAATACCCACATTTAAAGTTGCAAACATCTGAAATAGAAAGTCGAATGTATGGGAATTTTCTACCGAAACTATCTTTAAGAATATTCATATGATATATTGACTATTATTGATTAAATAAACCATGAGTCAAATTTTAAATGATAATGAAATCAAAGAATTTAACAAGAATGGAGCAATCCATCTTAAAGGTAAGTTTGATATAAAATGGATTGAAAAATTAAAAGTAGGGATCAATAAAGCTAAAATTAATCCTAGTCCTAGATTTACCAATCATACTAAGGATGAAAAACTACCAAGTTATTTAGAGGATTTTTGGACTTGGAATTTACATGAGGAATTTACAGACTTTGTTTATAATTCTCCCACAGCTAAAATTGCCTCAGAATTACTTGAAGCTAAAAGAATTAATCTAGTGATGGATAACTGGTTTTTTAGAGAAGCTGGATCAAAATCAAAACCACCATTTCATCATGATATTTCTTATTTTGATTTTGAAGGATCAATGTGCGTTCTATGGATACCATTAGAGCCTGTTAAAAAACAGGATGGTATTGCTTGGGTTAAAGGCTCTCACTTATGGAATAAATTATTTTTAAGAACAAGATTTAATGATGGTCACAAAGTAGATGGAGAAGAAGGAATTGTTAATGGTATAAAATATGAATTAACGCCAGATATAATAGGTAGCAAAGAAAATTATGAGTTTTTAGAATGGGATTTAGAAGTTGGTGATTGTGTTTATTTTGATATTAGAACTTTACATGGAGCTTTGCACGAAACAACTCCAAAATCAGATGTAAATAGATTTACTCTTAGAATGGCAAAAGAAAATTCAAAAATAATTTATAGAGGCGATTGGGCTAAAGAAGAAAGAGCAATTATGGAAGCAAATGGATATAAAAACGGAGATGATTTAAATGGTAAAATGTTTCCTGTGCTTTATGAATTGAATTCTAATTAACTGTAAAGTCTATTTAATATTAAAATTTAACCAGGTGTATAATTTCTTTCAGATTCTGGATCTTTGGTTGAGTAAGGCAATTTTAAAACTTCATTCCAAAATTCTTCTGGTATTTTTGTGTTAGCCCAAGCAAGGTTTTTTTCAATACTCTGAATACTGGTAACTCCACACAAAGTAGATGTAATTCTTTTATCTTTCATTGAAAACTGTAAAGCAGCTGCTCCCATTTCAACATTATACTTTTTACATACTTTTTCTATTTCTCTAGCAGGTGCAAGCTTTTCTTCTGTGGCATCTTGATAGGTTACTTTTTTGAAATTATCAGGACCTTTTGCTAAAACACCACCAGCGTAAGGAGCGGCATTAAAAATAGATATATTTTTACTGTGAGCATAGCTATACATCTCATCCGCCTCTCTATTTAATAGAGTGTATCTGTTATGATTAATCATAACATCAAAGTCCCAATTTTTTAACATAGGAAACATTATATCTATTTTTCCCATAGCCAAACCAACTGCTTTTGCCAAACCTTCTTCTTTTATTTTAAATAACTCATCTAATGCACCGTCTTTTTTTGTGACATCATTTACATCTTTTACGTATTCTGGGTCATGAAGAAATAAAACATCAACAGAATCCACATTTAAAGTTTTTAAACTTTCTTCAATAGACTCTCTTGTTCTTTTTTTATCAAGAACTAGCGTATCCATGTTTCTATCGATTTTGGTTGATAAGACAAAATTTTCTGGCCAGCCACCATTTTCCTTTATTGCTATTCCAATTCTTTTTTCGCTTTCTCCCATTGCATAATTTCTTGAAGTATCAAGCATATTTACTGGTCCTTGAAAAAATCTTTTTAAAGTTTCTTGAGCTCTCTGTTCTGGTACTTCATAGCCATAAGTATCTGGCATACTCCCCAAAGAAGATGTTCCAAAACTCAACTCTGTAACTTCTACACCAGTATCTTTAATTTTATTTTTTTTCATAAGTTATATTTTAAGTTTATAAAACATTTTTGCATTATTATAAAAGATGTTTTCTTTTTCAGCCAGACTTAATTCTTTAGTTAAATTTGTTGCTGCAGTATACCATCCTAAATAGCTTGTTCTTAAGTTACAAACAGGCCAATCAGATCCCCACAAAATTTTTTTATCAGTAAACAGATTTAAAATTTCATCCACATAAGGTTTAAGGTCTGTCTCAGTCCAATTTTCACAGGCTTCTGTAACCATACCAGAAAATTTACAATATACATTTTCCAAGTTAGATAATTTACTCATACCTTTTTGCCAATGAATAAATTCCTCTTGTTTATTATTACAAATCTTTGGTTTCATTAAATGATCTATGACAAATCTAAGAGAGGGATATTTTATGGCAATTTTGTAAAAATTTTCTAAGTGTATTGGAAATCCTAGTGCGTCAAAGCTTAAATCTAAATCAATTATACTTTTAAAAAAATTATCAAAATTTTGATTTAAAACCCAGTTTTCATCTGGAATATCTTGTATCATTGGTCTTACTCCAATGAATTTTGGATGGTTAGAAAAAATTTTCAATTGTTCTAATTGATTTTTGTCCTCAAAATTCACCCACCCAACAACTCCACAAACTAAATCAGAATTTTCAGCAATATTTAACATATATTCAGTTTCTGTATTAGTTGCTGCAGCTTGAACTAAAACAGTTTTGTGTAAATCAATTGACTCAGAAGCTTGAGATAAATCTTTAACTTCATATTTTTTATTTAATATTGGATTATCTTTTGGCATCCAATGATAGTCACCTCTTGGAGGGTCCCAAAAATGTTGATGTGAATCAATAATTTTCATTAGTTTAATTCTAGGTAGAATTATTCCCCTAAAATACTGTCATCTAATATTTTAGTGTCATATGCTGAATAGGAATGCCAACCAGCGACTGTTTGATCAAAGTCAACAATGCTACCTGTCATAATCCCAGATTCATCAGAACACAAAAATGCTAAAATTTTTGCAACATCAATAGGTTTGTTTAATCTTTTAAATGGAACTTTTGCCTCTGCATCTTTAAGCCAATTGTCATCAGCATTGTGAAATTTTTTCTGAATTACGGTTTCAGCTGGTGTATCAGTCCAACCTAAATTTACACCATTCACTCTTATTTGATGTCCGGATACTGAATTAGCAACATTTTTGATCATTATTGCTAATGCTGCTTTAGAAGAACTATAAGCAGTTAAGAAAGGCATACCACTATATCCAGCCATTGATAAAATATGAGCAATAGTTCCTTTTTTTTTATCTCTAATCATTATTTTTATAACGTCTTGCATCATAAAGAGAGGAGCTTTTACATTTACATTAAAATTTTTATCGTAGTTTTCTTCTGTTGTACTTAAAATTGTACCCCTTTCTGTAAAAGCAGCAACATTGATAAAACTATCTACAGTATTAAATTTTTTATCAGTTTCAGAAACTATTTTTTTACAGTCTGTAAGTTTCTCTAAATCTGCTTGAACATATAAGCACTCTGCACCCATGCTTTCTATTTCAGATTTTACTTTATTACCTTTATCGCTATTTCTCCCACAAATAGTTATTCCCTTAGCACCTCTATTTGCTAGTAATTTTGCAGTCTCAGCTCCACTTCCTTGAGTACTTCCTGTTACGATTATGATTTTATTTTCAAATTGGTTAGTTTGTTCAGATATATATTTATTGGACATATTAATTTTTTTTATTTTATAAACTAAGCCCAATATAAAATTGGGCTTAGTAAATTATTAAGGAGATAATTAACCTGCAATACAAGTAGCAATGTTTGGTTTCATACAAACATCAAGACCTGTGTAAATTGCATTGTTAGATGTATTGTCAAATTTCAACGGTTTTCCATCTACAATATCTTTTAGAACATACATCGCTTTGTAACCCATCATATAAGGTTGTTGACCTACTTGACCATGTGTTCTTCCAGCCTCTAGATCTTCCATCTGCATAGGAAGAGTATCGGCAATTACAACTGCAGTTTTCATAGAGCTAATTCTATCTTTGTGTTTTTCAGTAACTCTTCTGAAAGCTTTTGATACGAACTGAGGAAACCCACCAGTTGGTACAAATGCAGTTAGGTTAGGGTGTTTAGCAAAGATATCTTCCATTTGTTGTACTGAAAGAGGGAAATCATCATTCGTGTACAACGGACATCCGCTTGCTTCAGTCCATCCATTTTCACCTTTTAAGGCATCGCTTGGATATTTTCCACTATCTGCACGTCCTGCAATGGTATCTCTAATTCCTGACATTCTTTCATTATGGTTTGCTGCTGCAGCACCACCTGATTGAATACAAATTTCTCCACCACCAGGTTTTAACATCATAACGATTTGAGCCAAGTATACTCCAATGTCATAGTTTTTAGTTCCAACATAAGCTTTTCTTAGGCTAGCATCTTTATTTAATAGATCTGAGTCCCAAGTAATTATTGGAATATTAGTACCTTTAACTGCTTTAGCCATTGCCGCTGCATTAGAAGAAGCTACAGCAATCCCATCAACACCTTTAGCAATTAAATCTTGAACGATTTGAACTTGTTCTTGTTCAGTATGTTCACCAGGTCCAATGTATAAGCATTCAATTCCACCAATTTCTTTTTCAGCAACTTTACATCCATCTCTAGCTAAATCGAAAAATGGGTTGTTCATCGCCTTCGGAACTAATGCGAATACTTTATCAGCCGCATAAGAAATTCCAGAAATTGATACGAAAACAAATGCTAACATCGCAATTATTGTTTTTTTCATATTTAATCTCTCTCTTAGTTAGTTATTTTTAAATTCAATCATAATAATTCTCAGATGTTGTTGCAAGTAAAATGATGTAATTCAACTTATAGTTGATGTATCAATTTGATTGATTTTACATCAATTAGTGTTATTCTAAATTTATGGTTTCTTATTGGAAAAATGTATCAATAAAGAAAATTTCTGAAGCTTCAGGCTATGGAACTGCAACAGTTGATAGAGTTCTCAATGATAGACCCGGAGTAAGTAAAAGAACCAAAGACAAGATCTTAAAAACTCTAAACAATTTACAAAATACCAGCCAAAAGAATAATAAAAAAAATATTTTAGTTTGTTCTCAATCTGGCCCTTCTTATAACAAAACTTTAGAGGAAACTATAGAAAGAGTTAATTCTAAAAATCACAATAAGTTTAATTTAATTAAAAAATTTATAGCAGCAAAAGATTTTAAGCCAGATCATTTTATTAAAATTTTAAATGATACGTCAAAGTTTGATGCTGTAATTATAGTTTCACAAGAAGATCAAAATATAAATAATGAAATAATAAAAATTACAAATGAGGGAAAACCTGTTGTAACACTTACTACAGATTTACCTAATTCAAATAGAACTTGCTATATTGGAAGTAATCAATCTAACGCAGGCTCAACAGCAGCTCAGATAATAGGAAAACATGTTGGAAAAAAAACAGGATCAATTTTGATGGTTATGAGTATGCCTTACAGATGTCAACAGGAAAGAGAGTTAGGTTTTAGAAAAATTTTAAGATCTGAATTTCCTAACCTAATTATAAAGGAGAGTATTTTTAATTTAGACACACCAGAAGAAAGTTATAAATATGTTAAAAAATATATAAAAGAAAATGGCACACCATTAGGAATATATAATATAGCTGGAGGAAATTTAGGTGTGGCTAAAGCAATTAGTGAAATGGATTTACAACAAGATATTATTTTTGTTGGGCATGAATTAAATAAGAATTCTAGACATTTATTAGAAAATAATAAAATGGATTTTGTAATAGGGCATGATGTCGAACTAGAAATTGAAAGTGCATTTGAGAAAATTTTAAATTTTAATAGTGAAGTAGAAAATAAGACTTTCTATTACTCAGATATATTAATTTTTAATAAATATAATTGTATGAATAAAAAAGTTTTTTAATTAATTCTTTTTGTTCTTCACTTTTTCCAACCATACAGCACCAACAATAAATAAACCTAAGAATGTTCCTTGCCAATAAGGATCAATACCTGCCATCAACAAACTATTTCTTATTGTTTCCATCAAAGCAGCTCCAATAAATGCTCCAAATGTTCCACCAACTCCACCCATTAAGTTTGCACCACCGATTACAGTCGCTGCAATTACTCTTAATTCATATGTGTAACCTAAAGCGTTAGTAACTGAGCCCATCCAGCCAACTATCATTACAGCAGAAATAGCAGCAAATAGACCACTTATTATATAAACAGACATTTCAATCCATCTGGTGTTAATTCCAGATAATTCAGCTGCTTTTTTATTACTTCCAACAGCATAAACATGTTTTCCATAAGATGTGTATTTTAATACCAAACCCATTAAAATTGTTAACACGATTAATAACCAAGTGGCATTAGCTACACCAAAGATTGATCCTCCACCAATTTCATAAAACATTTCATCTTTAGAACCAAACTCATAAAACATTTTGTTATTTGATACCACTAAAGCTAGACTTCTGGCTATTGCCATCATTCCTAAAGTTACAACAAATGGAGAAAGCTTAAGATAAGCTATTAGATAACCATTAACAGCACCAATTAATGCTCCTGCTAACAGTGCAAGAAATATTGAAACCCAAACATACACTCCTTCAAAGTAAGATGCTTTTGAATACCACTCTGGTAAATACTGAGCATCTAAAAATAACCCACATATAACTCCTGTTACTCCCATAATTGATCCAACAGATAGATCAATACCAGCAGTAATTATTACAAACGTCATACCTATTGCCATAATACCTATGAATGAAAAATTTCTCGTAATATTGAATAAATTATCTTTACTTGAAAAAGCATCTTCAACAAAAAACATAACAAAACAAATTCCTAGTAAAGCAATTGAAACCCAAAACGATTGTTCTGATACCAGTTTTTGTAAAAATGTTTTTTCTGTTTTAGAAATCAATTCTTGATTAAATTTAGTTGAACTCATGCTCTATCAATTGCTCCTGTAATTAATCCTGTTGCCTCTTCAGTTGAAGAGTCTTTTATCATTTTTTCACAAACTTTTTCACCTCGTCTTAAAACTACTAATTTTTCACAAACTTCAAAAATATCTGGCATTCTGTGACTAATTAGTAATACAGATATACCTTGGTCTTTTAATCTTTTTATAAGATCAAGTACTTCTGCAACTTGTCTGACACTAATTGCGGCTGTTGGCTCATCCATTAAAACTAATTTTGGGTTTGTAAGTCTTGTTCTAGCTATAGCTACAGCTTGTCTTTGTCCTCCTGACATTTGCATAACCAAATCTTTTGGACGTGTTTCAGATTTAAGTTCTTCAAAAAGTTCAGCAGATTTTTTAAACATTGCTGGATAATCTAAATATTTAAATGGCCAAACACCTTTTTGAATTTCTCTTCCAAGAAAAACATTTGAAGCCGCAGTTAAGTGATTACAAAGAGCTAAATCTTGGTAAACAACTTCTATTCCTGATTTTCTAGCATCGATTGGTTTTTCGAAGTTTACCTCGTTGTTATCAAACATAATGTTGCCAGATGAAGGTTTAAAGTTGCCGGCAATAATTTTTAATAAAGTTGATTTACCAGCTCCATTATCCCCCATCAAACCAACAGTTTCTGACTCGTTTATATCAAAACTTACTCCTGTAAGTGCCTGGATTGCTCCAAAATTCATTTCAATGTTTTTTAGAGACAAAATACTCATATTAAAATTTAATATTTACAACTTTACCTTTTTTGTATGCTTCATAAGCTGCATTAGCAATTATGAGTGCATTTTTTCCATCTTCAAAAGTAACTTTTGGTTTAGTTTTTTTGGTTACACATTTTACAAATTCATTGAATTGATCTTTGTATGCTTGTTCATATCTTTCTATAAAGAAAAAATGCACTGGATCTTTTACCGAAGTTGATTTACTTGTATATCTCTCCACTGATGTAGTAGTTTGATTGTTTGAAATAATCATTCCTTTGCTTCCAAAAACTTCAACTCTTTGATCGTATCCATAAACAGCTCTTCTAGAATTATTTATATGTATCAAAACTCCTTTTTTTGATTTTAAAATAAACATCGCTGTGTCATGATCTTTTTGCTTTTTTGCATTTTTATCAAATAACGCTTCACCAAATGCTGAAATTTGCACTACAGGGTCGTTACCTAATATAAATCTAGCTAAATCAAAATCATGAATAGTTGTATCTCTAAAAAAGCCACCTGCTGCTTTTAAATAATCTATACCAGGAGGTTCTGGGTCACGACTAGTAATTACAATCATTTCTAGTTCACCAATTTCTTTTTTTACTCTTGCTTGTTGAGCTTTTGCATGACTAGAGTCAAACCTTCTATTAAATCCGATTTGAATTGGAACCTTAGTATTTTTAATTTGATTTAAACATTCATTTACTTTTTTAATATCTAAATCAATTGGCTTTTCACAAAAAATTGCTTTTCCTGCTTTAGCTGCCATTGTTATAAATTTGGTATGTGTTGGTGTAGCTGAAGCAATTAAAACAGCATCAATTTCTTTTGAATTTATTGCTTCTTCTGGCTTACTTGCAATTTTACATTCTGTTAATCTTGCTACGTCATTTGCAAATTTTTTATTTACATCATAAACATATTTTAATTTTGCATTTGGATGAGCTGAAATTATTTTTGCGTGCATTTTTCCAATTCTACCTGCACCCATGAGAGAAAAGTTAATCATAGGAATATAGAACAGAATTGAAAAATAAAATCAAGAAAGAATTTGTTTGATGAGTTTAACATCATTTTTCAAGAATAATTTCCTTGATGACTTTAACATCATATTCTATTTATAAGATGTAATTTTAATAAAATATAACCTTATGACAGTTAAATTAGGAATAGCACCAATAGCATGGAGTAATGATGATATGCCCGAATTAGGAGGGGATACAACTTTAGAGCAATGTCTATCTGAAGCCAGTCAGGCAGGATTTATTGGAATTGAGTCTGGTGGTAAATTTCCAAAAAAATCAGAAGAATTAATTCCTAAACTTAATGAGTTTAATCTAAATCTTTGTTCAGGTTGGTATGGAGCTAATTTAAGAACAAATAGTGTTAATGAAGAGAAAAATCTAATTCGAGATCAGTTAAAACTTTTTAAAGATTGTAATTCACCTTGTATGGTTTTTGCTGAAGTTTCTGGTTCAATTCAAGGAGATCCAAATCGAAAATTATCTACTAGACCTCAAATGGATCTTGAAGAATCTAAAAAATACTATGAAAAAATTTCAGAAATGGGAAAATATCTTGAAGATGAAGGGATGCCACTTGCTTACCATCATCATATGGGCACTGTAATAGAAACTGAAGAAGATACCGTTAGATTGCTTGAAAATACTGATGATAGCGTAAAACTTACATTAGACACTGGTCATATGTTGTTTGCTCAAGGAGACTCTTTAAAAATATTAAATGATTTTAGCGAAAGATTAATTCACATGCATTGTAAAGATATTAGAAAAAGTGTTTTAGAAAAATCTTTGAAAGAAGATTTAAGTTTCAGAGGAGCATTTTTAGAGGGTGCATTTACAGTTCCGGGTGATGGATGTATTGATTACAAACCTTTGTTTGATGTTTTGAAAGAAAAAAATTATTCTGGTTGGTTGGTAGTAGAGGCAGAACAAGATCCAGCAAAAGCAAACCCACTTGAATATGCAAAAATAGGGTACAAGTATCTAACTGAAACCTTAAATCTTAGTGATATTAAAATATATAATAATTAACTTTCGATAAATATTAGCTAAATTTTTAGACTAAATCTCTTATTATAATCTTACAATTTTTGATTTTTCTAATGTATCATCAAAATAATCAATAATATTTTGAATTGTTTCTACACCCATTCTTGTCATACACTCATCAGTGAAAGCAGCAGTGTGTGGACTTAAATAAACTTTATCGTTTTTTAAAAGAGGATTATCATTATCTGGTGGTTCTTGTTTAAACACATCAATTCCTGCGCCAAAAATTAAATCTTCATTTAAAGCTTTATTAAGATCTTCTTCATGAATAATCCCGCCTCTAGCAGCATTAATTATGATGCAGTTTTTCTTCATCGTTTTAAGTAAATCATAATTAATTAGATTTTCTGTTTTTTCTGTTAAAGGCATATGCAGAGAAATTACATCCATGGTTTTTACTCCCTCTTCAAGATTATCTATTTTTTTTCCACCAAGCTTCTCTATTGTATCTTTATCTACAAAGGGATCATAGACGTAGACATTCATTTCAAATCCCAAACATCTTTTAATAAGTGCTTTACCAATTCTACCAAAACCCATTATTAGGAAATTTTTTTTCCATACTTCAATAGTTTTAGGTAATTTATTTCTATCCTTAAAGTTACCATCTCTGACTGTCGTATGATAGAGCTCTCTTCTTTTAGCGATATTTAATAAAACAAACATTACATGCTCAGCAACTGTGACTGCGTTTGCATTAGCTGTAATAGCAATTTTTATATCTCTTTCCTTAGCTGTTTTTAAATCAATATTGTCGTAACCAACTCCATGTCTTGAAATTATTTTAAGATTTTTTGCCTCATTAATTACCTCACCAGGTAATTTTGCTATTCTAATTGAAGCACCATCACAATCTTTTATTTTTGTCTTTAAATTTTCTATCGAAACATCATCAGTAACTTCCACATCAAAATTGGGATGGCTATTAATTAATTCCATACCTTTGTCATGAACTTTTTGGATAACTAGAATCTTCTTTTTATTAGTCATAATTTTTATTTAAGTCTTTCTATTGAAGGCTTTTCTAATACGAAAAATATCAAACAATGTAAAATAGTTTTTTAAAAAGTTGTAATTAATTTCTTATTAAAATAAATTTAATTGTGAATTTAACTATAAAAACACTGCTTTATTTTTTTAACTTTCTTGAAAAGGTTAATACTTTTTTTCTAAGAATTGGAAGACAATTTGCATGGATTGCAATTTTTTTAATGGTTGTTGTAATTATGATCCAGGTATTTTTTAGATATGTTCTAAACAGCGCATTACCATGGCCTGATGAAGTTGCAAGATTTTTAATGTTATGGATGACTGGTTTAATCGCTCCTTCAGCCTACAGATGGGGAGGTTTTGTTTCTATTGATATGTTGGAAAGGTTTTTACCTAAAATTATATCTACTTTATTAACTTTATTTTTATTAATTGTCTCATTGTTTGTTTTGATAATTGGTCTAGAGTTAGGTTTAAAACATATCAATGCTGGATGGATTTTTAGTTCAGCTTCAATTAAAATTCCTTTTAATTTAATTGGTGGTAAAGCTGAACCAATAAAATTAGCCTGGATGTATATGTCCTTACCTGTTGGAATTGTTTTTTTGATTTCAGTAAACATAGAGTTAATTTTAAGAAATTTTTTAAGTAATTTTACAAAGTTAGAATTACCTGAAGATTTAGATAAACAAAAATTGGAGACTCAATAATGTTGATTTGGTTTCTCCCCTTATTTTTATTATTTTTATTAATTGGATTGCCAGTATTTTTTGGATTGTTAGCTGCTCCTGGAATTTTACTTTGGTTGAATGATCAATCTAGAGATGGTGCAATGCTTTATAGAAATATTTATAATGGTATTGACAGTTTTCCTTTAATGGCAATCCCATTTTTCATGTTAGCTGGTGAGCTAATGAATAGGGGAGGTATTACCTTAAGGTTAGTAGAATTTAGTCAAGCTATGATGGGCCACTTAAAAGGAGGTTTGGCTCATGTAAATGTTTTAACTTCAATGTTGTTTGCAGGACTATCTGGTTCTGCAGTTGCGGATACTTCTGCAATTGGATCAATGTTAATTCCTGCAATGGAAAAACAAGGGTATACCAAAAAATTTGCAGCAGCAATTACTGCAGCAAGCTCAGTTATAGGACCAATTATTCCTCCTTCAGGGATAATGATTATTTACGCTTATGTAATGGGTGAGAGTGTTGCTGCCTTATTTCTTGCTGGTATTGTTCCTGGAATTTTAGTTGGTGTAAGTTTAATGGTCACCATTAAATTTATGGCAAAGCGATATAATTTTCCAGCCGTAACAAAAAAAACTACATGGAGTCAAAGAGGTAAAGCATCCCTGAAAGCTTTTTTTCCTTTAATGACTCCAGTAATAATTCTTGGAGGAATTTTAGGTGGAATTTTCACTCCCACAGAAGCTTCCGCAGTAGCAGCTGCTTATGCAATGTTTATAGGATTATTTGTTTTAAAATCTTTAGAATGGAAAGAAATACCTAAAGTCATGACTAAAGCTGCTATGGTCTCTTCGGTTGTTCTTCTTTTGGTTGGTGCAGCAATGGCATTTAAAACTGTCGTAAGTTTATCTCATGCACCTGAGTATTTAGCAGAATTTGTTTTAGGATTAAGTGAAAATCCTTATATTTTATTATTTCTCATAAATATTTTATTGTTTGTTGTTGGAATGTTTTTGGATGCAGGCCCAGCTATAATAATTTTAGGACCTATACTAGGACCAGTTTTCGTTGAACTTGGTGTTCACCCTGTTCATTTTGCAATTATAATGTCTGTTAATTTAACTGTCGGGTTAGCTACACCACCTATGGGTCTTGTTTTATTTGTTGCTTCATCTGTATCAGGTGAAAGAGTAGAAACAATAGCAAAAGCAATACTACCTTTCTTAGCAGTGGAGGCTATAGTAATATTCTTAATTACATATTTTCCAGCAATCTCAATGACTGTTCCTTTATTGACTGGTTTTGCTAAATAACTTTTATTTATTTTCAGATAATAGACTCTTTTGTAATTCTATGTATAGTCTCTATACATAAATATTAAAGAGAGGGAAATAATTATGAATAAGTTAATTAAATCATTTTTTTCATTATTATTATTAATTGGATTTACAGCTTCAGTTTCTGCTGCAGATTACAACTTAAGAATGACAATGAATTCTAATGATCAAGATGAAGACTATGATGGTGCTGTAGTTTTTAAAAACTATGTCGAAGCAGCATCTAATGGAAAAATATCTGTGGAACTTTTTGTAGGTACACAATTATGTTCTAAAGGAGCAGAATGTTTACAAGGTGTTTCTGATGGAAGTATCGACGTTTATATTTCTACTTCTGGAGGAGCAGCTGGTGTTTTCCCATATGTTCAAGTTTTAGATTTGCCATATCTAATGGCAGACGACAGAATTGCTGAAGAAGTTATGCAGGGTGATTTTGTGAGAACTATGAGACAAATGGCTCTAAAAGATTCAGGTGATACAATAAGATTGATGACTGTTGGTAACACAGGTGGTTGGAGAAATTTTGCAAATACAAAAAGAAGAGTTGCAGAACCATCAGATATGAAAGGTCTAAAAATCAGAACCGTTGTAGCTGATTTACCTCAAGAACTTGTAAGAGCTTTAGGTGCATCACCAACTCCTATTCCATGGCCAGAATTATTTACATCTTTTCAAACAGGTGTAGTTGAAGGTTCTAAAAATGGAATAACTGACATTATGAATATGAAGTTCCCAGACGCAGGTCTAAAATATGTTACTTTAGATGGTCATGCATACATGGGAGCACTTTGGTGGATGAATAATGCAAAATATCAATCTATGCCAAAAGAACTTAAAAAAGTTATTACGGATGGATTTTATGCATTGCAACAAGCAACATTTGCATCTCCAAAAAGAAAATCAATCAAAGCATATGAAGACTTTGTAGCAGGCGGTGGAGATCTATATGTTCCAACTCCAGCACAAAAAGCTAGCTTCAAAAAAGCTGCTAGTCCAGTTTATGATTGGTTTAAGTCAAATGTTAAAGGTGGTGGACAAATCTTTGACGCTTTAACTAGTGCAGTTGCTGATGCTGAGAAAAAAGCATCAAGTGCATATGACAAAGACTTATAATCTTAATTTATTGATGGGGCGGATTTAATTATTCGCCTCATTACCTAAACGGATAAATCCAAGCTTTGTAATCTTTAATAAGTATATGCGCTTTTTCAATTTGCTCAGGAGTCATTTTTTTAATAACTTCTTCTTGAGAAATCGCAGCATCAGGATCACCTCCAATAGCAGACAAACCATACCACATGTAAGCTCGAACAAGATCAGGAGCAGGAAGTCCTCTACCAATTTCATAATACCATCCAACACCCGATTGAGCGCCGGGATGACCTTTCATCGAAGATCTAAGATACCATTCAAAAGCTCTAACATCGTCTTGTTCAACTCCAAGACCCATCGCATACATTATCCCAATAAGTTCTTCAGCATCAGCGTTTCCAGATCGAGCAGCTGGCATCAGTTCTTCCATAGCTTCTTGAAATTTTCCATCTTCCATCAAATCTCTAGCATTTTCAATTTCTGCAAAAACTATGGATGGGATAAACAAAATTACAAAAATATACTTAATCATATAAAAATTATTTTATTTATAGTTCCATTTCTAATTTCAGTAAATAAATCATACGCAACAGAATTACCAAAACCAATAAAGAGCGATGATTTTCATAAAGTTGATATAGAAAAAGTTAAAATTGGTAGACTTTTGTTCCATGATAAAATTTTATCTGCAAATCGAAATATTGCATGCGCAACTTGTCATAGTCATAATTTAGGCGGTTCTGATGGACTTTCATTAGGAATTGGAGAAGGAGGACAGGGTATTGGATTAGAAAGAACAGCTGGATCAGGAGATGATAAAATTAAAAAACGTATTCCTAGAAATGCTTTAGCATTATGGAATTTAGGATTTAAAGATATTACGACACTACTTCATGATGGCAGAGTGACTAAATCTGATATATTTGGAAATGGTTTTAATACTCCAGCACAAGAACTGCTTCCAAAAGGTCTTGATAATATAGTTGCTGTACAAGCTTTATTTCCAATGACAAGACAATTTGAAATGGCTGGAAATCCAGGTGAAAATGAAATTATAGGACTTGTTTCAAAAGTTGGTAAAGACAGTATGAGAATTGATAGAGTTTGGCCTGTAATTACTCATAGAATAAGAGGTGTTCCTGAATATGTTGAGATGTTTAAACATGCTTTTGATGATGTAGATAATGCTTTAGATATAAATATTACCCATATAGTAAACTCAATTGCAGCTTTTGAAATTCATGAATGGACATCTTTTGACTCTCCATTTGATGAATATTTAAACGGAAATAAATCAGCTTTAAATTCAAATCAGATTGCAGGTATGAATTTATTCTATGGCAAAGCAAATTGCAGCTCATGTCATTCGGGGTCTTTATTGTCTGATCAAAAATTTCATTCAATAGGTATCCCACAATTTGGACCAGGCAGAACTAGACCTTTTGATCCTTATGCACGTGATGTTGGAAGAATGGTTGAAACAGATGATGTAGATGACATGTATAAATTTAAAACACCTGCTCTAAGAAATGTTTCTTTAACTGCACCTTATGGTCATAATGGTGCTTATCCAACACTAAAGGGTATAATTAAACATCATTTAAATCCAGTGACTATGAATAAAAATTGGAAACCTCAATATGCAAATTTACCAAAGGCCCCATGGCTAGAACAAATAGATTTTGTAACTTTTTCTGACAAAAGAGAACAGGATAGAATTATTTCAAGCATAGACATCAAACCAATAGATTTAAGTGAAAAAGAAGTTGATCAATTAGTATCTTTTTTGGAATCTCTAACTGGAAAAAGTGGAAATCAAAGACCACTAGGTAAACCAGAAAAAGTACCAAGTGGATTAACAATTGATTAAATTTCTTTAATTAAACTGATAGATAATAAATATGGAAAAAATTAAATATGGAATAATTGGAGCTGGCACAATGGCTCGAGAACATATTTTAAATTTATCTTTAATAGATGAAGCTGAAGTAGTTGCTCTTTCAGATCCTCACGAAGAGTCTTTGAAGCAGTGCCAAGAATTACTCAAATCAGAAGTTGTTTGCTTTAATAATCATCAAGATCTGATTAAAGAAAATTTAGTTGATGTTTATATAATTTCATCTCCTAATTTTACTCATATTCAAATTTTAAAAGATGTAATTAAAACCAAGAAACATATATTGGTTGAAAAACCCTTGTGCACTAAGACAAAAGATTGTTTAGAAATAGAAAAACTTACTAAAAATTACCCTTCAGTTTTTTGGACTGCAATGGAATATAGGTACATGCCTCCTGTTTCAAAATTTATCAAAGAAATTCACAACAAAACAATTGGTGACTTAAAAACATTAACAATAAGAGAACACAGATTTCCTTTCTTAAAAAAAGTAAATGATTGGAATAGATTTGAAAAAAATACTGGAGGAACTTTAGTTGAAAAGTGTTGTCATTTTTTTGATTTGATGCGTTTTATAGTTAAAAGTGAGCCCGTAAGTGTTTATGCGAGTGGGGGACAGGACGTAAATCATTTAGATGAGGAGTACGATGGGAAAAAACCAGATATTATTGATAATGCTTATGTAATTGTTAATTTTGAGAATGGCTCAAGAAGTATGCTTGAGCTTTGTATGTTTGCTGAAAATTCTGAAATGCAAGAAGAGTTAACAGCAACAGGAAATATTGGTAAAATTGAAACTTCAGTTCCTTCAAACGAGTCTGGAAAAACTACTTCTGAAGTAAGAATTGGAATGAGAGACGGAAAAATTAAACAAGAAAGTATTAGTGTGGATCCAAAAATACTTGAAGCAGGACATCATCATGGTTCAACTTATTATGAACATTTAGCCTTTATAAATGCTGTAAAAAATAAATTAAAGCCAGAAGTATCTTTGAATGATGGATTAATTGCAGTTGCTGTTGGAGAGGCTGCTGAGACATCAATCAAACTTGGAAGAGTAGTTAAGTTAAACGAGATAATTGCTTAAAAAAATCTATCGCTTTTTTAACTATAAAATTACTAACTCTTATATTTGACTCTGTTGTCACACCTGAAATATGAGGAGTTAAAATACAATTCATTTCAGATGTTATTCTTTCGTATAAATCTTTTGTAATAGGTTCATTTTCAAACACATCTAATGCAAAACCTGAAATTAGATTTTGATTATAAGCATCTATAAGATCATTCTCGTTTACAACACTACCTCTTGAGGTATTAATTATTATCGGTTGTTTTTGCATTTTAGTGAATGAAGATTTGTTTATTAGATTTTTTGTCTCTTCTGTTAATGGTAAATGCAAAGAAATAATATCTGCATCTTCAAATATCTCTTCTATAGAGGATAATTTATAATTTTTCTCATTATCATCTAATTTTTTAATGTAAGGATCATAAGCTAAAACATT
>JAFJTK010000042.1 GCA_017880265.1 Candidatus Pelagibacter sp.
TCCCTAAATTGGAATTATAAACCTTTTGAGATTCCAAATAAAATTTTAAATGAATGGAAAAAAATTGGTAAAAGAGGCGAAAAACTTGAAAATACTTGGAGCAAGATTTATAAAAAGAAAAAAGTAAAAATAAACAATTTACTAAAAAATAATTTTTCAAAAATTTTAAAACTAGAAAAACAAAATACAATTAAAGAATTAAAAAGTTTAGCCACAAGAAAATCCTCAGAGCTTACTTTAAATGCATTAACTAGTGTTGCTAATAATTTAATTGGTGGTTCTGCAGATTTAGCAGGATCAAATAACACTAAAACTAAACATCATAAAATAGTTAAGCCTGGTGAATTTAATGGTAATTACATTCACTATGGTGTGAGAGAGCATGCAATGAGTGGAATAATGAATGGGCTTGCCCTTCATAGTAATTTTATTCCTTATGGAGGAACATTTTTAATATTTTCAGATTATTGTAAACCTTCAATAAGGTTATCTGCATTAATGGAGCAAAGAGTTATTTATGTTATGACTCACGACTCTATCGGTCTTGGAGAAGATGGCCCAACCCATCAACCTATAGAACAATTATCAGGTTTGCGATCTATTCCAAATCTAAATGTTTTTAGACCTGCAGATAGAATGGAAACTATTGAATGTTGGGAACATGCATTAAAAAGTTCAAAAACACCTAGTGTCTTATCTTTAACCAGACAAAATCTTGAACCAATAAGAAAAAAAGTTTCAAACACTAATAAATGTTCTCTAGGCGCATATGAGGTTTTGAGGACAAACAAAAAAATTCATTTAACAATACTTGCTAGTGGTTCTGAAGTTAGTTTAGCAATTGAGACAAGTCATAAATTAGCCAAAGATAAGATATACTCAAAGGTAATATCGATGCCTTGCCAAGATCTTTTTGATAAACAATCAAACTCATACCAACAAAAGATAATTAATGAGACAAAAATAAAAATTTCGATAGAAGCAGCATCAACCGATTGTTGGAAAAAATATATAGGTAGAGATGGCTTATCTTTTGGAATTGACACATTTGGAAAAAGTGCGCCCTACAAAGAAATTTATAAACACTTTGGTTTAACAGCTGCAAATATTACAAATAAAACAAAAAAACTTTTCGGAAAAAAGATATGACTATAAATGTTGGAATCAATGGAATGGGAAGAATTGGTCGAATGGTTATTAGAGCAATTATTGAGAGCCAAAATAAAAATATTCAAATAAAACATATTAATAATAGATCTAATTCAGAGGCGAGTTGCACACTAATTAAATACGATTCTGTTCATGGAAAATTTAATGCAGATCTTGATTACGATGAAAATCACTTAATTATAAATAAAAATAAAATTACTTTTTCTCAAGAGTCTAAAATTGAGGACATTAATTGGAAAAAATTTGGTGTTGATTACGTTTTTGAATGTACTGGCAAATTTAATTCAAAAGAAAAATTATTAGCACATATCAAGAATGGTGCAAAAAAAGTTGTAGTCTCTGCTCCATGTAAAAACGCAGATAAAACTATCGTATTTGGGGTAAATGAAGAAGAGCTTACAAAAAATGATCAAATAATTTCTGCAGCATCTTGTACCACAAATTGTTTGGCTCCAGTTGCAAATACACTTCATAAAAATTTTGAAATTGAAAAAGGTTTTATGACTACAATTCATGCCTTTACTAGTGATCAAAGAATTTTAGATAATTCTCACAAAGATCCAAGAAGAGCAAGATCTGCAAGCCAATCAATTGTTCCAACTTCTACCGGAGCTTCAAAAGCTATAGGGGAAATAATTCCATCTTTAAAAGGTAAATTGGAAGGTGTTGCGATGCGAGTTCCAACTCCAAATGTGTCCCTGATTGAATTAGTTTTTTGTACTAAAAAAGAGATAAGCAAGGAAAAAATTAATCAGGTTTTTAAAGAGGTTTCAAAAAATCAGTCTAAAAAAATATTAGAAATAACATCAGAGAAACTAGTATCTATTGACTTTAATCATAATTCATCATCAGCAATTGTAGATGCTTCACTTACTAGCGTAGTAGGTAAAAATATGGGAAAAATTTCAGCCTGGTATGACAATGAGTGGGGATTTTCAAATAGAATGTGTGACATAGCAGAATACGTTCATAAAATCTCTTAATGAAAAGTATCAGTGAAGAATTAAATCTTAATAATCAAAAAATATTATTAAGATTAGATTTAAATGTTCCTTTAATTGATAACAAAATCACTGACACAACAAGGATTGATAAAATTCTACCTACTTTAAAATTTCTAATTTCTCAAAATACAAAAATCATAATTATTTCTCATGTAGGAAGACCTAAAGGACAAGCAGTAAACGAACTTTCACTTAGACCCATATGTGATGATTTAGAGATAAAATTAAGTCAAAATATAAAACTCATTTCTAAAGATATTAAAGAAATAGCATCTAAAGATTTATTTAATAATGATGAAAGAATAGTTATGTTAGAAAACATAAGATTTTATCCTGAGGAGGAAAAAAATA
>JAFJTK010000041.1 GCA_017880265.1 Candidatus Pelagibacter sp.
GATTGTCTTTTTTTAGAGTCTTTAGAGTCACAATATAAAGAGTCTTTTCGTATATCAAAATAAAATGCTGATAAATCTACAGTACAAAAATTTAATAACTCTTTGTATAGATTGTGAAAGTCATAATTGTTAAAATAATTTTTAAAATTTTCATTCAAAGAATAAATTTTATGAAGCATAAATTGTTCTAATTCAGGTAGTTCAGATGTGTTTATTTTTTCTAAATCAATTTCTTCAAAATTATCATTAAGGTTTCCAAGTAAATATCTAAAAGTGTTTCTAATTTTCCTATAAGAGTCAGCATGTTGATCTAAAATTGAGTGATCAATTCTTAAATCTTCTGCATAGTTAGATGAAGCTACCCAAATTCTTAAAATATCAGCACCATATTTTTTTAAAATATCTTCAGGTGCAATTACATTTCCAAGAGATTTGGACATTTTTAATCCTTTTCCATCGACAACAAAACCATGTGATAAAATTGACTCGAACGGAGCTTTTCCTCTTGTTCCACAAGACTCTAACAAGGATGAATGAAACCAACCTCTATGTTGATCTGAACCCTCAAGGTACATCGATGCTGGCCATTTTAAATCTTCTCTTTTCTCTAAAACAAACGAATGAGTAGATCCACTATCAAACCATACTTCAACAATGTCGCTTAATTTTTCATAGTCTTCTGACTTATATTTTTCACCTAAAAATCTTTGTGGATCGTCTGAAAACCAGCAATCTGAACCTTCTTTTTCATAAATATTTGCTATATTTTCATTAACTTCATCGTCAACCAATATCTCTTTTGTTTTTTTATTCACAAAAATTGGAAGAGGAACTCCCCAAACTCTCTGTCTTGAAACACACCAGTCAGGTCTTGTCTCAATCATTGATCTTAATCTTTCTTTTCCTTTACTAGGATAAAATGTTGTCTCATCTAGAGCCTTTAAAGCTGTCTCTCTCAATTTATGACTTTCCATTGATATAAACCATTGTGGTGTTGCTCTATGAACTAATGGTGCTTTAGATCTCCATGAATGAGGATAAGAATGTGTCAGCTCACCATTAGCCAATAAATTTTTTTGTTCTTTCAGTTTTTCAATTACAATTGGATTAGCTTTAAAGATATGATTACCTTCAAATAAATGAACGTTCTTAGTATATTTTCCATCACCATCTACTGTTTCAATAGCTTTAATTCCATGATTTAAACATAAGTTAAAATCATCAGGTCCATGACTTGGAGCACAATGCACAATACCTGTTCCTTGTTCTGTTGTTACAAATCTTGCCTCCAACATTGGAATATCATATTCATAACCCAAGTTGAAAAAAGGGTGATTACAGATTGTGTCTTTAAAATCTTTTCCTTTAAATTTTTTAATTTCTTTATAATCTTTTATAGAGCACTCTTTTATAACTGAGTCTAATAAAGCTTCTGCAATAACTATCTTTCTATTTTTAAAATCACCATCATCATTTAATTGTATCAATACATAATCAAGAGATTCATTGTAAGCTAAAGCCTTGTTAGCAGGTATAGTCCATGGAGTTGTTGTCCAAATAATAATCTCACTTCCTTCAAGTTCTTTCAAACTAGATGATTTTACAGGAAAGGATGTATAAATAGTATCTGACTTATGATCCTGATATTCAACTTCAGCATCTGCAAGTGCTGTTTTTTCAACAGTTGACCATAAAACAGGTTTAAATCCTCTGTATAAACTACCCTCTTTTAAAAATTTTCCTAATTCCCTTACAATTTGAGCTTCAGCATCATAACTCATCGTAGAGTAATAGTTTTCCCAATCTCCTACTACACCTAGTCGTTTAAATTGACCTTTATGAACCTCAATCCATTTTTCTGCAAATGATCTGCATTCTTTTCTAAATTCAACTATCGGTACTTCATTTTTATTTTTTTTATTTTTTTTATATTGCTCTTCTATTTTCCATTCAATTGGCAGACCATGACAATCCCATCCTGGAACATAGATTGAGTCTTTTCCATCCATTTGATGAAATTTAACTATGATATCTTTTAGAATTTTATTTAAAGCAGTACCCATATGAATATTGCCATTTGCGTACGGAGGACCGTCATGTAAGACAAACTTTTCTTTACCTTTGCTCGATTGTCTAAGCTCCTGATAGAGATTAATTTTTTTCCAATATTCTAAGATTTCTGGCTCTCTTACTGGTAAATTAGCCTTCATAGAAAAAGCTGTCTTTGGAAGGTTAATTTGTGGATTACTCATTATGCTCTCTTTGCTATTTTTAAATCTAATTTAATTTGAGACTTTAACTTATTAATATTTTTAAATTTTTTCTCTTTTCTTATAAATTTTAAAAACTCAACTGATAAGTGCTTATTATAAAGATTTCCAGAAAAATTAAACAAATGAACCTCCAATAAGATTTTTTTTTGATTAAATGTTGGTCTAAAACCAAGATTTGCTATCCCTTTTAAAATTTTAAGATTATTTTTTCTTAAAACTCTTACCACATATACACCTGGTTTAGCT
>JAFJTK010000085.1 GCA_017880265.1 Candidatus Pelagibacter sp.
ACAATTCCTAAAAGATCTTTTTTTCTGTCAACTATAAATCCAGGATCTGGATAAATTAGATCAATACCCGGCAAGGTGTCATCAGCGAAGGTAACACCTATGTCAACCATTATCCATTTGTGTTCACCTGGCTTACCATAAGCAAACAAATTCATGTTCATACCTATCTCGCCAGATCCACCTAGTGGACAAAATAATAATTCATCTTTCATGTTATTTAATTAAATTTGAAATTTTGATTAGACCGTTAATTGTAATGTCTTTGTTGTGATAAACTTTCGTATTTATTGATTTTTTAAATAAATTAGAAAATCCTCCAGTTATTATTACTTTAAAAGACTTTCTAGTTTCTTTCTTAATTAATTTAATAATATTGTCAATTAAACCTGCATAACCCCAAAAAAAACCAGATCTAACTGCTGATACAGTGTCATTTCCTATGACATTATTAATCATTTTAAGATTAATTTTAGGAATTAGCGATGCTTTGTCAGATAAAGTATCTAAAGACAATCTAATACCAGGAGCAATAATTCCTCCAGAGTAAGTATCTTTAATCAATACATCAAATGTTGTTGCTGTTCCAAAATCAAGGATGATAAAATTATTTTTGTTATTAATTAGACTTATTGCATTAGTTATTCTGTCAGAACCAACTTGTTTATAATTAACTTTTATTTTAATTAAAGATTTTAAATTTAAATTTTTTACTTCGTAACAATTGATTTTAGTTTTTTTAGAAAGAAATTTCTTAATTAAATTAAAAGATTTTGGTACAACACTACAAAATAAAATTTTATTAATTTTTTGGTAATTAGGTTTAAGTAAACTAAAATATTTAGTTAATTTTTTTTGATTTAAATTTTTAGATGGAAAAGTTATTTTTTTAATTATCTTATGTTTTGTAGAAACTAAACAAAGTTTAGTATCTGTGTTTCCAATATCACCTAGTATATGCATTTATTTTTTATTAACTTTATTATTAATTTTATACATTCTTGATAAATTTTTTTCAAAAATTACTTTTAATTCATTTTCAAAATTAATCTTATTTATAGGTTTATTAATCAATTCAGATAAATTTGTTGTTGGGTAATTCTTAATTTTAGGACTTTTGATTAAATTAACACCTATGCCCACTATTAAAAATTTATTTCCTGAAACGGAAATTATTTCTTGTAAAATTCCACTAATTTTTTTTTTATTAATTATTAAATCGTTTGGTTTTTTAAATATTATCTTTTTTTTATAATATTTTTCTATAGTTTTTTTAACTAACAAACAGTTTATTTTTGTTAGAGTTGAAAGAGATATGTTGATATTTTTAATTTCATGAAAAAAACTTACAAATAAGTTTCCTTTATTAGAAATCCATTTTTTTCCATATTGACCTTTACCACTTAATTGTGTGTCAGCAGTGACCATACCAAATTTAAAATTAGAGTTTTTGATAATTCTAATTGCTGTATTATTTGTACTATTAACTTTTTTAAATTTAAATTTCTTGAGTCTCATCAAATAATATTAATTCTTGATACGACATCAATCAGTTGACTTGGGAAAATGAAGTATAAAAGAATTAATATTGTAGAAAATGTAAGAGAAAATTTTAACCAAAGACTATGATCTTCATCATATTTTTCTCTTTCTTTGTCGAAGTATATTATTTTTATAATTCTTAAATAATAAAATGCAGCAATAACAGTTGATAACAAACCTACAATTGCCAAGAAATACATTGACTGTTCTATAACCGCTTTAAAAATATAAAATTTTGCAAAAAAACCAGCTAATGGAGGAATTCCTGCTAAAGAAAACAATATAACTAGCAGAGATAAAGACAATAAAGGGTGGTTTTTAGATAAACCAGAAAGGTCGTCTATATCTTCATAATATTGATCATTCCTTTTCAGCATTAGCAAACAAGAAAATAAAGCTAAGTTCATGATCACATAAATTGATATGTAAATTATTGAACTTTGAATTCCCTCGTTAGAGCCCGTTGCTAAACCTGCTAAAGTATATCCTATATGTCCAATTGAACTGTAAGCTACAAGCCTTTTGATATTAGTTTGACCTATCGCTGCTATTGCACCAAAAAGCATAGAAGCTATTGATAAGAAAATTATAATCATTTGCCATTGGTCAATTAGATTTAAAAAAGGAACATATAAAAATCTTATAAACACCGTTAACGCTGCAATTTTAGGTACCATCGTAAAAAATAAAGTAACTGAGGTTGGTGACCCTTCATAAACATCAGGTGCCCACATATGGAATGGAACAGCTGAAATTTTAAATGCTAGACCTACAAGAATAAATACAATTCCAAAAGTTAAAACATATTCATTTGAATTTAGCTGACTTGAAATAACATTAAAATTTGTTGATCCTGAAAACCCATAAATTAATGAACAACCGTATAGAAGTAATCCTGATGATAAAGCACTTAAAACAAAATATTTTAAACCTGCCTCAGATGATTTTAATTGGTCTCTATTAAAAGTGGCTAACACATATAGTGCTAAAGATTGTAATTCTAGACCCATATAAAATACCATTAAATCATTTGAACTGATCATTACCATCATACCTAGAACTGAACTTAATATTAAAACTGGATATTCAATTTTAAAAATTTTAAATGATTTAAGATAAGCTGATGAGATAACTAAAACTAAAAAAGCACCAATTAATGTTATAATTTTCATTAATGACGACATGTGATCAATAACAACACTGTTATTGAACAAGGTTACTCGATCTATACTAAAGGTTTCATTAAGAGTGATTATCGATGCAATTAAAAGAACCAATAAAGAGATATTAAAAATGATTTTTGAACTATCATTTTTAAACACACCCAAAACCAATAAAAACATAATTGATAGAGAGATAAATATTTCAGGTAATACTAAATTAAGATTTTCCATTTATTTAACCATTGCATTTAAATTATACATATTAATTAAGTCTTTTACTGAAACTTCAATTGTATTAATCAATGGGTCAGGATAAAACCCAAAAAATAATGTGGGAACTGCTAAACAGGCTAAAATAAAATATTCTGATTTATTAAGGTCAATCATTGACTTAAGGTCTTCGTTCACTAATTTTCCAAAAACAACTCTTTTATAAAGCCACAACATATAAGCAGCACCAAGAATTACACCTAAACTTGCTAAAACAGCTACTAAGAAATTATCCTTAAATACACCCATTAAAATTAAAAACTCACCAATAAAACCACTTGTTCCAGGTAAGCCAAGAGCTGCAAGAGTAAACAACATAAATAAAATTGAATATTTTGGAATGATTGCAACTATTCCACCATAATCGCTTATCATTCTTGAATGCATTCTATCGTAAACTACACCTACACATAAGAATAGAGCAGCAGATACTAATCCATGACTGATCATTTGAATTATACTTCCCTCAATACCTTGTTGTTGAATAGTAAAAATTCCTAATGTTACAAAGCCCATGTGAGCTACAGAAGAATAAGCAATAAGCTTTTTCATATCTTCTTGCATTAGCGCAATTAATGATGTGAGAATTATTGCTATTACGCTTAAAGTATAAATTAAAGGTGTAAATATTTCTGAGGCAATTGGAAAAAGTCCTAATGAAAATCGGATAAATCCATATCCAGCCATTTTAAGCAATATTGCAGCCAGCAAAACAGATCCTGCAGTTGGAGCTTCAACGTGTGCATCAGGTAGCCAAGTATGGACTGGCCACATAGGTGTCTTAACAGCAAATGAACTAAAAAAAGCTAGCCATAATAAATTTTGATACTTTGCATCTATTCCAAGTTCATAAAGTTTGATTACATCAGTGGTACCTGAAATCCAATAAATTGAAATGATAGCAACTAACATTAATACAGATCCTAGGAGTGTATATAAAAAGAATTTAAATGCTGAATAAACTCTTTTAGGTCCACCCCAAATACCAATAATTAAAAACATAGGGATTAATCCAGCTTCAAAAAATAGATAGAAGACGACTAAATCAAGAGCACAAAAAACTCCTATCATAAAACTCTCCATAATTAATATGGCTATTAAAAAATCTCTTAATCTTGTCTTAACTGAATTATTAACTGAAATGATACACAGCGGAGTTATAAATGTTGTTAATATGATAAATAAAATAGAAATTCCATCAACTCCTACTTTATAATTAATAAAACCTTCAATCCAAGTTCTGTCTTCAATAAATTGAAAATTAGATGTTGATTGATCAAAAGAGATCCATAGATAAATAGAAATTAAGAAATTTACAACAGATGTAAATAAAGAAACATATTTAGCTGTTAAATTATTTCCTTCTTTATCTTTTGTAAAAAATAAAAAAAGAGCACCAATTGTTGGTAATAGAATTAAAGATGAAAGAATTGGAAAGTTCATTATTTAACTATTAAAAAGGTTAATAAAGCTGAAAAGCCTAACAGCATAATAAAGGCATACTGATAAATAAAGCCACTTTGAAACTTATTAGCTTTGATTGAACATTTTTTTATAAAAGATGAAATTCCGTCTGGTCCAAAACCATCAATTAATTTTCCATCACAGAACTTCCAAAAAAATATACCTAATTTTTTTGAAGGATTAATGAAAATGACTTCATATAATTCATCAAAATACCATTTATTAACTAAAAACTTGTATAAAGGCCTATTCATGTTGACTATTGCGTTAGGCAATTCTTTATTCTTAACAAATAAATAATAAGCAATTGGAATAGACAATAACACCAAGCATGGCGTCAGTAATAAAAACCATGTTGGAGGATGCTCAGTACTTAATGGTTCTAAAAACTTTATAGACTCTGCCCAAAATAAATTTTCTCCGCCATGACCAATAAAAAGATCTTTAAAAAGAAAACCAGCAAATATAGCTCCAATAGATAACAATACTAATGGTATCAACATCACCAAAGGAGACTCGTGTGTCTCTTCAATTTTTACATCTTTATTATTATATGAACCATGAAATGTTTTAAAAATTAATCTCCATGAATATATTGAAGTTAAAAATGCAGTAAAAATTCCAATTCCTGCTGCATAATATCCAGTAGTGTTTCCTTTTAAATATGCAAATTCAATAATTGCATCTTTGGAATAAAAACCTGAAAGAAAAGGAAAGCCAGTTAATGCTAAAGTTCCAATAATCATTAAGGCATAAGTATAAGGAAGTTTTTTCCATACACCTCCCATATTGTTTATGTCTTGCTCATCTTTAAATGCATGAATTACAGAACCAGATCCTAAAAACAATAAAGCTTTAAAAAATGCATGTGTAAATAAGTGAAACATCGCAACATTGTAAGCACCTACACCAGCTGCAAAAAACATATATCCTAACTGGCTACAGGTTGAGTAAGCAATAATTTTTTTTATATCAGTTTGAACCAAAGCAACTGTCGCAGCAAATAAAGCTGTCGTCATGCCAACGATAGTTATTAAGTTTAATATCAGTGGTGAATATTCGTAAATCGGTGAACATCTAACAACCAAAAACACTCCTGCTGTCACCATAGTGGCAGCATGAATTAATGCAGATACAGGCGTTGGTCCTTCCATTGCGTCTGGCAACCAAGTGTGAAGTAAAATTTGAGCTGATTTACCCATCGCACCTATAAATAATAACAAACAAATTAAGTCTATAGCTTTAACTTCAAAACCTAAAAATGATAAATTTTTATCAATAACCGTTGGAATTTGTTGGAACACTTCTGAATAATTTACAGTTCCAAATAAATAGAAAATTAAAAAAATTCCTAAGGCAAAACCAAAGTCCCCCACTCTATTTACTACAAACGCTTTAATTGCTGCAGCATTAGCACTTTCTTTTTTAAACCAAAAACCAATCAAGAAATACGAACAAAGTCCAACACCTTCCCAACCAAAAAATAGTTGAATAAAATTATCTGAAGTAACCAACATCAACATTGCAAAGGTAAATAGTGATAAATATGCCATGAATCTTGGCTTATGAGGATCATGAGACATATAACCAATTGAATAAATATGAACCAAAGAAGATACAGATGTCACCACAACCAACATTACAGCTGATAAAGGATCAATAAGCATTGACCAATTAACATCTAACGATCCTGAATTTATCCAAGTAGCAATAACAATATTTTCTTCATATTGATTTACAATTACTTGATATAATACAAAGATTGATAAAAGTGCAGAAATCGAAACAAGGGCACTTGTCACAATTTCAGAGTTTCTATCTCCAATATATTTTCCAAAAAAGCCTGAAATAATTGATGCTATGAGAGGAAGAAATAAAATTGAAAGTTCCATAATTAACCTTTTAATTTATCAATTTCTTCAACCCTGATAGTTCCAGAATTACGATAATAAACTACAATAATTGCTAGCCCAATAGCAGCTTCAGCGGCTGCCACTGTTAAAATAAATAAAGTAAAAACTTGTCCTGCAAGATCTCCAAGAAAAATAGAAAATGCAACCAAATTTATATTAACTGCAAGTAAAATTAATTCTATGCTCATTAATATAACAATAATATTTTTTCTATTAAGAAAGATTCCAATAATACCTATTGAAAAAATGACCGCACCTAAAGTTAAATAATGTCCTAAACCAATTTCAGTCATCGATTTTAACCCCTTTATTGTTTTCAACTTCTAAAACTTCAACACCTTCAGATCTTTCTCTAGAAATTTGTTTTAAATAACTTTGGGTTTTAACTCCAGAACGTTTTCTAAAAGTTAAAACAATAGCGCCAATCATAGCTACTAATAAAATCATTCCACTTAATTGGAATACATGAATGTAATCTGTATAAAGCACTTGTCCTAATGAATGAGTATTGCTTATACTAAAATTATTTAATGAATTGTTTATATCGAATAAATCAGGTTTATATTTCCATCCGCCTATAACAATTATCAATTCAAAAAAAATAATTGTGCTAATAATTAAACCTACTGGAATATGTCCAGAACTCTCTTGAGATGCAAACCATTGGTTTTTTTGCTGGGCAACATTTAACATCATCACCACAAACAAAAACAATACTGCTACTGCACCTACATAAACAATTAGCATTATCATTCCCAAAAATTCAGCACCTATCATAATAAAAAGACAAGAGATGCTAATGAAATCTAAAATGAGAAAAAAAACAGAATGAACAGTATTTTTAGATACTGTTACCATAATTGCTGAAACGACAGCTATGATTGAAAATGTATAAAAAAAAATTGAATGAGCTATCATAGATTTATCTATATGGGTTATCAGCTTTAATGTTTGCTGCTAAAACATTTTCCCATCTATCTCCGTTATCTAGAAGTTTTTCTTTAGTGTAATAAAGCTCTTCTCTTGTTTCGGTAGAAAATTCAAAATTTGGACCTTGAACAATTGCATCAACTGGGCAAGCCTCTTCACATAAACCACAATAAATACATTTCATCATATCAATATCGTATCTAGTTGTTTTTCGACTACCGTCTTCTCTTGCAGCAGACTCAATTGTGATTGCTTGTGCAGGACATACTGCTTCACAAAGTTTACAAGCAATACATCTTTCTTCCCCATCTGGATATCTTCTTAAGGCGTGTTCTCCTCTAAAACGTGGGCTTATTTTACCTTTTTCAAATGGATAATTAATAGTTTTCTTAGGTTTAAATAATTCTTTAATAGCAATAAATAAACCTCCTGCAAAGTCTGTCATAAATATTGTTTTAAAAAATCTTGATAGTTTCATAATTAATTAGTTGGTAATAGGTTGAAATAAAATAAGTAACTAGCAGTCAGCACTACCCAAGTTAAAGATAAAGGTAAAAAGACTTTCCAGCCAAGCCTCATTAACTGATCATATCTATATCGAGGAACGATAGCTTTAACCAAAGCAAATAAAATGAATAAAAATAATATTTTTAAAATAAGCCAAATAGCACCCGGAACTAATGTAAATGGATAAATATCTATTGGAGACATCCATCCGCCTAAAAACAAGATGGCTCCCATTGCACACATTAACAATATGTTTGCATACTCACCTAACCAAAACATAGCGTACATCATTCCTGAATATTCAGTTTGATAACCAGCAACTAATTCTGCCTCAGCTTCAGGTAAATCAAAAGGCGGTCTATTAGTTTCAGCTAGTGCTGAAATGAAGAAAATTACAAACATTGGAAATAATGGAATGACAAACCACATGTTTTGCTGAGCCTCAACTATATCGTTTAGATTTAATGACCCCACACAAAGTAAAACATTGATAATAATAACTCCTATAGAAACTTCATAAGAGACCATTTGAGCAGCAGATCTTATAGCTCCAAGAAATGGATATTTTGAGTTTGATGCCCAACCACCCATAATAATTCCATAAACACCTAAAGAAGAAACTGCAAATAAATATAAGATACCAACATTTATATCAGCTAAAACTTGAGTTGCGCTAAATGGTATTACAGCCCAAGCAATTAAGGCTAAAGTCATAGTAACAATCGGTGCTAAAATAAAAATTACTTTGTTTGAACTAGAAGGAATAATAATTTCTTTAAATATATATTTTAATGCGTCAGCAAGAGATTGAAGTAAACCAAATGGTCCAACTACATTAGGACCTTGTCTTTTTTGAACAAAAGCCCAAACTCTTCTATCAAGCCAAACTATCATAGCAACAGATACAAGAACTGGGACTAATAAAAATAATATTTTATAAACTTCTTGAAAAACAATGTTTAAATATTCCATGTTAGCCTTCGGTACCTGTAGATTTTAGATTAATTTTTGAATTATTACATTCGATCATAGTTTTAGAAGATCTAGCTATAACGTTTGAAAAGTAATAATCTTTAACATTAACTTTTAAAACTTCATCTTTAAATTCATTTTCATCAATTTTATTTAATTTATCTTCTTTGTTAATTTGTTTTTCTTTCTGCAAATTAATATAATTTAGCATGCTGCTTTCTAACTCTTCCTTATCGTTAAACAATTTTCTATTATTCATAAGTTCAGCAAGTTCATTGATTATCTGCCAATCTTCTTTTGCATCACCTGGAGGATACGAAGCTTTGTATGCTTTTTGAATTTTACCCTCTAAATTGGTAAAATATCCGTCTTGTTCTGTGTAAGCAGAACCTGGTAAAATAATGTCAGCTATTTCAGCCCCTTTATCTCCATGACTGCCTTGATAAATAATAAACTCATCTTTCTTCTCAAAATTTAAATTGTCTTGACCCATCAAATATACAATATCAAATTTATGATTTTGTAAATCTTCTAATAAATTATTACTTTCATTTATTATTCCAAGATCATAGTTTCCTACTGTTGATGCATCACAAGATAAAATATTGAAAGAATTCCATTCTTCACTAATTTTTTTATTTTGTGTAAGAAAGTTTTTAATACTATTAAAGAAATATTGAGATGAGCCTAAATTTAATAAGGACTCACCAATTATAATCATAGGGTTATTTGCACTAATTATTTTTTTAGAAATTTCATGATTGCCATCAAAAATTTCTTTTAATGTTTTAGTCTTTCCGTCTAAAC
>JAFJTK010000135.1 GCA_017880265.1 Candidatus Pelagibacter sp.
GGGATTATCAAAAAGCTGATGAAGATTTAAAATATTCATTAAAAATTAATCCAGATGATGCTTATGTTTTGAATTACCTAGCCTATTCATGGTTAGAGAGAGATTATAAAATTGATGAAGCGATGGAAATGTTAGAAAAAGCATATGCCCTAAGAAGTAATGATCCTTATATTACAGATTCGATAGGGTGGGCGTATTATTTGATAGATAATTTTATTGAAGCAGAAAAATATATTAAAAAAGCAGTAGAATTAATGCCAGAGGATCCAACTGTGAATGATCACTATGGCGATATTTTATGGAAATTAAATAGAAATATTCAAGCCAGATATTTTTGGAACTATGTCTTACAATTAGATGATGCAGATGAAGATATTAAAAAAAAGATAAATATAAAAATGATAGAAGGTCTCCATAATTCTTGATGAAAATTTATGAAGTAAAATCATTTGCCAAGATCAATTTAGCTTTACATGTTACTGGCAAACTAACTAACCTTCACAAAATTGAGAGTGTTGTTAATTTTATTGAGTTACATGATAAGATATTTATAAAAAAGATTAATAGCAATAAACACAATATTTCTTTCATAGGTAATTTTTCTAAAAATATAAAAAAAGATAATACGGTTAGTAAATTATTTAAAATTTTAGAGGACAAAAAAATTTTAAATAATAAAAAATTTCAAATTAAGATAAAAAAAAACATTCCTCATGAAGCAGGTCTTGGAGGAGGGTCGATGAACGCTGCTACAATTCTAAATTTCTTTATTCAAAAAAAATTTATTAAGATTCATCGAAAAAAAGTCTTGCAAATTTCAAAATTAATAGGCTCTGATGTAATTTTGGGTATAAATCCAAAGAGTGCAATTTTATCATCAAATGGGATTGTTAAAAAATTTTCAAAAACTTCGAGGTTTAATATTTTACTTATCCGTCCAAATTTTGGATGCTCTACAAAAAAAATTTATTCAGGAGTAAAAGATTTTAGTAAACCTATATTGAATAATCCTCGAAAAAATATGATGAATTTAAAGTCTTTATTAAAATATAAAAATGACTTAGAAAAAATTGCATTTACAAAGTACCCAAAGCTTAAAATATTAAAATCTTTTTTAGAAAATTTAAACCAACCCTTATTTGTAAGAATGACTGGATCTGGCTCAGTTATAGTTGCGTATTATCAAAAAAAACAAGATTGCAAATTAGCAAAAGTTAGATTTAAAAGAAAATTTAAAAATTATTGGTGCAATATATCAAAAACTATATAAATTTTATTTTTTTGTGTTATATGAAAGCAAGATTGGGGCGTAGCCAAGTGGTAAGGCACTGGTTTTTGGTACCGGCATCCTAGGTTCGAATCCTAGCGCCCCAGCCATATATGGATAACTTTTTAGATAAAATTTTTTTTAGATCTCGTAATCTTGATTATATAAGTCAAAATCTTATTGATTTAACAAATCAAACTCCTGCAAATAAAATTTTTGAAGCACTTAATTCTTACTCTCATAATAGTGAAGTGAGATACGTCGGAGGTTGTGTAAGAAAGATTATTAAAAAACAAATTGTTGATGATATTGATTTAGCCACAAATTTAAAACCTAGTGAAGTTTGTGATGCTCTTAAAAAAAAAGAAATTAATTTTTATGAAACTGGTATTGAGCATGGAACAGTAACTGCAATAATCGATAATAATAAATATGAAATTACTTCATTGAGAAAAGATATTTCTACAGATGGACGACATGCAAAAGTAGAATTTTCTATTGATTGGAAGGAAGATGCAGCCAGAAGAGATTTTTCGATTAATTCAATTTATTCAGATAAAGATGGAAATTTGTTTGATCCTTATAATGGTAAGAAAGATCTTGAAGAAGGTAATGTTAATTTTATTGGAGATGCAGAAAGTAGAGTAAAAGAAGATTACTTACGTATTCTTAGGTACGTAAGATTTTTTATAAATTATTCTAATCAAAGCCATGATCCAAAAATAATTAAGATTATTAAAAAAAATATTGGTGGTGTTTCCAAATTATCATCAGAGAGATTATTAGATGAATTCAAAAAATTAACAAAATCAGAGGCATTCTTAAAAATATTTAATAACAAAACTTGTTTAGAGTTAATAAAAATAATTTTCCCTCAACTTACAAACTTAGACAATTTTATAAAATTAAATTCTCATGCTAAAGAAAATTTATCTAAAGTTGATTTTATTTTTCTATTGTCATTAATGATAGTTGATGGAACAGATAATACTGATTATTTTATTTATAAATTTAATTTATCTAAAAAAGATCAAAAAAGATTAAAGTCAATTAATTTTTTTTACAAAGAAAATGTGAATGTTAAATATTTTAATGAAAAAAACTTTAATAAAATTTTTTATTATAATGGCAAACAAACTGTACTTGATATTATTAATTTTAAATTATTCTCATCTGTTAAAGTTGAAAAAAAATTACTAAAATTAATAGAAATTTATAAAAGTAAAATTCTTCCTACTTTTCCAATAAGTGCAAAAACAATAATGGCAAAATATAATATTCCTGAAGGAAAGATATTAGGTAACAAACTTAAGATGATAGAGGAAACATGGGTGCAAAATGGTTTCCAAATCTCAGAAAAACAAATTCAAAAAATTATTAAAAGTTAAATATATTTTACGTCTTTTATTTCAAAATTTTTAACTCCTGCAGGAGTTGTAATTTCCACTAGATCATTTTTATTTTTCCCAATTAGGCCTTTGCCTATTGGTGATTGGAAAAAAATTAGCTTTTGTTTTAAATCAGCTTCGTCTTTGCCAACAATTTTATAGTTAATTTTTTCACCATTATCTAAGTTCTCTAAAAATACCGTAGAACCAAAGATTATTTTTCCATCATTATTTAACTTTGTAACATCGATGACGTTAGCTCTTGCAATAATATCATTTATCTCTGTTATTCTTCCTTCGTTGTGAGATTGTTCTTCTTTTGCGGCATGGTATTCTGCGTTTTCCTTAAGATCTCCATGTGATCTTGCTTCTGCAATTGCAGCTACAATCTCAGGTCTCTTTTTTTCTTTTAAAAAAACTAATTCTTCTTTTAGTTTATTCAATCCATTCAATGTTATCGGTTCTTTATCCATTTATTATTTCCATTTAGCAACTGGAGGTAACGACATTAATATACCCTCAACATTTCCACCAGTTTGTAAACCAAATTTGGTTCCTCTATCATATAATAAGTTAAACTCAGCGTATCTACCTCTTTTAATATACTGCATCTCCTTATCTTTTAAAGTCCATTTTTTTTTAACTTTATTTTCTATAATACTATTAAATATCATTTGAAATGTTACTCCAACATCTCTTACAAATTTAAAATCTTTTTCAAAGTTATCTTTTTTATAATCAAAAAAAATGCCACCTATTCCTCTTGCTTCATTCCTGTGTGGTAAGAAGAAATATTCATCACACCATTTTTTGTATTTTTTATAATAATTTTTATTGTGACGATTACACATTTTTTTTAAAGATTGATGAAATTTGTTTTTTTCTTTATCATCTTTAATAGCTGGAGTTACATCCATACCACCACCAAACCAATTCTGAGTAGTACAGATATATCTAGTATTAAAATGCATTGCTGGAATATGCGGATTTTGCATGTGCATTACAATCGAGATACCTGAAGCCCAAAATCTTGGATCTTTACTAGCTCCAGGAATATTTTTTTGAAATTTTTTTGGAAATTTTCCATAAACTTTTGAAAAGTTTACTCCCACTTTTTCAAAAACTTTTCCATTTGTGATGATTCTATATTCACCACCACCCTCATCTTTTATTTTACTTCTTTGCCATGAGGTTGATTTAAATTTTATTTTATTTTTTTCTAATCTGCTAATATCGTCACAGATCGCATTTTGAAGTAGTTTGAACCAATTACTTGCTAAATCTTTTTTAATTTCAATATCCATTTTATAATAATTTAGTTTGTCTTAAACTTTCTGCCAAAACAATTGCAACAGAAGATGCAATATTTAAAGACCTGGCATTTACATTCATAGGTATTTTTAAACGATCACTAATTGATTGGTGAATACTTTCTGGTACACCGGCACTTTCTCTACCAAATAATATTGTGTCATTTTTCTCAAATTTAAACTTTAAGTATGATACAGAAGCCTTTGTGGTCATTAATACTACTCTTTGATTCTTTTTTGCTTCAAAAAACTTTTCTGCACTTTGATGTATCTCAATTTTATTTAAATCCATGTAATCCATTACTACTCTTTTAAACCTTTTATCACTTAGATGAAAACCACATGGCTCGATGATTTCAAGTTTAGCTCCTAAACAAGCACAAGTTCTTATTATTGCTGCTGTATTTTGAGGAATATCTGGCTCATACAATGCAATATTAGGTCTCTGGCTCATAAATTATGTGTCATTCTTTCAGTAGAAAAAAAACTATTATCTTATAAGAAATCGTATATTAAGTAATTTTTTAACAATAATATTTAAAAAAATGTCAGATAAAAAGCCAAAAAGAAGAGAGTTTTTGTTCACGGCATCTTATGCTGTTGGAGCAGTTGGTGTTGGAGCGGTAGTTTGGCCGTTAGTAGATCAAATGAATCCTGATGCTTCAGTAAAAGCATTAGCAAGTACAGAAGTTGACGTAAGTTCTGTAAAACCAGGAAACACAATAACAGTTCTTTGGAGAGGAAAACCAGTTTTCATTAGAAGAAGAACTCAAGAAGAAATTTCAGAAGCTAGATCAGTTAAAATGGAGGATTTAATTCATCCTGAAAAAGATGAAGATAGAGCTAAAAACCCTGAGTGGCTAGTTATGCTTGGAGTTTGTACACATTTAGGGTGTGTGCCATTAAATGATAAAGGTGATTATGATGGATGGTTCTGTCCTTGTCACGGTTCACATTATGATACATCTGGTAGAATAAGAAAAGGACCTGCGCCTTTAAATATGGAAGTTCCAAAATACGAGTTTGTTAACGCCAATACAATTAAAATTGGATAATTAATATTATGAGTGATCACGAATATACACCCTCATCAAAAGTTGGAAAATGGTTTAACGATAGACTTCCCCTTTTAACTTTAGCAAATCACTTAACAGATTATCCTACTCCTAAGAATTTAAATTATTGGTGGACATTTGGTGGAATTCTAACTTTTTGTTTAATAACTCAAATTGTAACTGGTTTAACACTTGCAATGCATTACATAGCTCATGCTGATATGGCTTTTGAAAGTGTTGAGCATATCATGAGAGATGTTAATTATGGTTGGTTGATAAGATACATTCATGCAAATGGAGCATCTATGTTTTTCTTAGCAGTCTATATTCATATATTTAGATCTTTATTTTATGGATCTTACAAATCTCCAAGAGAAATTATCTGGATAATTGGAATAATTATTTATCTTTTAATGATGGCAGCTGCATTTATGGGTTACGTATTACCTTGGGGTCAAATGAGTTTCTGGGGAGCAACAGTTATTACAAATTTATTTAGTGCAATACCATTAGTAGGCGAGGGTATAGTTACTTGGTTATGGGGTGGCTACTCTGTAGACAACCCTACTTTAACAAGATTTTTTACACTTCATTATTTAATTCCTTTTTTAATTTTGGGATTAGTAGTTTTACACATTTGGGCGTTACATGTTCCAGGGAATAATAATCCTGTTGGAATTGATATAAAGAAACCTTCAAAAGATACAGTACCGTTTCATCCATACATTGTTATTAAAGATGGATTTGCATTACTAATGTTTATGATTGTTTTTGCTTTTTTTGTTTTTTATTCACCTAATATCCTAGGTCATGCTGATAATTATATTGAAGCTAATCCAATGGTAACACCCGCTCATATTGTTCCTGAATGGTATCTATTACCTTTTTACGCAATTTTAAGATCTGTTCCTGACAAGTTGCTTGGAGTTGTAGCAATGCTTTCAGCTATTTTAATTTTAGCAGTACTACCATGGTTGGATACTTCAAAAATTAGATCTGCAGTGTTTAGACCATTATACAAACAGTTCTACTGGATACTTGTAGCTGATGTTTTAATTCTAGGATACATGGGAGCTATGCCAGCAGAGGGGCTTTACTTATTAATTGCGAGAGTAGCTACAGCATATTATTTCCTTCATTTCTTAATAATTTTACCTGTATTAGGATTTAAAGAAAAAACATTGCCAATTCCATTAAGTATAACCGAACCTGTTCTTGGGGGCTCTGGGAATTTAGCAATGGCTAAAAATAAAGAAAGTATAGACAAATAAAGTGAGAAACTTAATTAAATTATTTTCAATTCTAGTCTTATTTTTTTTTACAGTTACTCAATCACAATCAGCTGAAAAAGTTGATTATTTAAAAACTGATTGGAGCTTTAAAGGTTTATTTGGAAAATTTGATAGGGGTGCATTACAAAGAGGGTACCAAGTTTACACAGAGGTTTGTGCATCGTGTCATTCAATGAAATATGTAAGTTATAGAAATTTAGGTGAAAAAGGAGGGCCAGAGTTCTCTGAAGCCGAAGTTAAGGCTATTGCTGCTTCATTTGAATTAACAGATGGACCAAATGCAGATGGTGAAATGTTTACAAGACCAGCAAAACCATCAGACAAATTTGTAAAGCCTTATGAGAATGTTAAAGCAGCTCAAGCAGCAAATGGTGGTGCATACCCACCTGACATGTCGGTTTTAGTTAAAGCTAGAGGTGGTGGGGTAGACTATATTTATTCTTTACTTCAAGGATACGAAGATGCACCAAGTGGGGTAACTTTAGATGATGGTGTTTATTACAACAAATATATGTATGGAAATAAAATTAGGATGGCAGCTCCGCTTTCAGATGACCTAATTGAGTATGGAGACGGAACAAAGGCAACAGTTGAGCAAATGTCCAAAGATGTTACAACATTTTTAATGTGGGCAGCTGAGCCACATTTAGAGTCTAGACACCAAATGGGTTTTAAAGCAATTATTTATTTGATTATTTTAACTATCTTAGTTTATTTCAGTATGAAAAAAATATGGTCACGTGTTGAATCTGAAGTTTAATACATCGCCATCTTTAACTATATAATCCTTACCTTCAAGTCTCATTTTTCCATTAGTCTTTGAATTTACCCATCCATCATTTGCTACAAAATCTTCATAAGAAACTGTTTCTGCTCTTATGAAACCTTTTTCAAAGTCAGTATGAATTTCACCAGCAGCTTTTGGAGCTGTACAATTTTTTTGGATTGTCCATGCTCTTGTTTCTTCTGGACCAGATGTAAAATAGGTTTCTAACTCCAAAATCTTATAACCTTTTTGAATCAGCATGCTCAGTCCAGTTTCTTTCAAGCCAATCATTTCCATATAGTTTTTTCTCTCTGAAGACTCCAGCTCATTAATTTGATTTTCTATATCAGCTGACACAATAAGGGTGTTTTCTTCTCCAAATTTTTCTATAAATTTTTTTGTATACTCATTACCTTGCTGAACACTTTGTTCATCTACATTACATACAAATATTTTAGGTTTTATTGACAATAAACCACTTTGATTGAGCTGTTTACTTTCAAATTGAGATTTTAGAATGGAGATATCTTTATCATTATCGATACAATCTAATGCAACCTCTAATATTTTTAGTTGTTCCTCATCGACATTTTTTTTATTACTTTTTTCCAACCTTTTTTGAATTGATTCTAAGTCGGCTAACATCATTTCAGTTTCAATAATTTCTAAATCTCTGATGGGATCTACTGTTGGGTTAACATTTTGAATATCATCAGAGTCAAAACATCTAATCATATGAATAATTGCATCTACTTCTCTAATATGTGACAAAAACTTATTACCTAAACCTTCACCTTTTGATGCGCCTTTTACTAGTCCAGCAATGTCCACAAATGAAATTGTGGTATTTATGATTTTTTTTGATTTTGAAACTTTAGATAGGTTGTTTAATCTTTCATCTGGAACTGGAACAACCCCAACATTTGGATCAATCGTACAAAAAGGAAAATTAGCTGCTTGAGCTTTGCTTGAGTTTGTTAATGCATTGAATAGAGTAGATTTACCAACATTGGGTAAACCAACAATTCCACATTTAAAGCTCATTATTTATTATTATTTACTGTGCTAGAAAATAGATCCAATTTTTTTTCAACTAATATAGAAATCGACTCGTTGATATGATTTGAGATTTTTTCAATACCAGCTAACTCTTCTTCTTCAAAATTTTGAAGAACGAAATCACCAACCTCTATGTTTTCTTTTGGTTTACCTATTCCAATTCTCACTCTTGAGTAATCTTTACCTATAAATTTATCAATAGATGCGATCCCATTATGTCCTGCACTCGATCCACCAAATTTTGCTTTAATCTTCCCAAATTCAACATCTAAATCATCATGAAAAACAATTACATCTTCTGCATCTATTTTAAAGTACTCAATAAGCTCTCTTATACAAATTCCAGAATTATTCATAAATGTTAGAGGTTTGATTGCATAGACTTTTTGATCACCAACATTTCCAGTTGTGAGTAATCCTTTAAATTTGGGTTTTTGTTTTGATAAACCAAATTTTTTATTAATAGAGTCGATTATTTTAAACCCAACATTGTGTCTATTATTTTCACTATCTGGTGTTGGATTACCTAAGCCTACAAATAAAAGCATATTTTTTTAATGGATAGTAAAATTTAACTTTGACAGTTTATTTATTTTCTTCAGCAGCTTTTTTATCGTCACCCTCTTTTTTTTCACCTTCAGCTGCTGGTTTATCACCTTCTGCTGCTGCTTCTGCTCCAGCTTCTCCTTCTGCAGCTTCTGCTTCAGCTGGTTTTTCAGGTTCCTTCATTACAGTAGGCGCGGCTAATGTTGCTATAACAAAGTCCCTTCCTTTAATTGTTGGGGTTACATCTGTTTCTAAATTAATAGATGATATTTTGAAACTTTCACCGATCTCAACGCCATCAAGATCAATTACTAAGTTTTCAGGAATTTTTTCACTTGGGCATCTCAATTCTACTTTTCTTCTAACGATGTTCAAAACTCCACCTCTCTTCAAGCCTGGAGATTTTTCATGGTTAATAAATTGAACTGGCACTTCAATTCTTATTTTTACACCTGGAACTACTCTTAAAAAGTCTACATGAATAGGTTCGTCTGAAATGATGTGGTATTTAATTTCTCTTGGAAGAACGTTTTGAGGTTTTCCATCGACATTTAAAGTAACTATATTGGATAGAAAATTTTCTTTTTCAATTAGAGATTTTAATAATTTTTTTGAAATTGAAACTGTTTCATTTTGTGCTTCACCACCATAGATTACAGCTGGTACACTACCATTATTTCTAAGCGCACTAAGCTCACCCTTAGTTTTTGTGTTTCTAATGTTTGCGTCTAATGAAATCATAAAATCATGGGTTTTTAGCCCAAGTTCTTTAATAACTCAAGGTAATTATTTAAATAAATCTGAAAC
>JAFJTK010000040.1 GCA_017880265.1 Candidatus Pelagibacter sp.
TTGTAATGGGTTTATCTGGCTCAGGTAAATCAACTTTATTAAGATGTATTTCTAGATTAACAGATGCAACAGGTGGAAAAATTTTTATAGAAGGTCAGGACTTGCTTCAGCTGAATAACAAAGAGCTAATAGATTTAAGACGAAATAAAATGGGAATGGTTTTTCAAAGCTTTGCTCTATTACCGCATAAAACAGTATTGGAAAATATTGCTTTTCCACTTCAAATTAAAGGAATTAAAACTGAAGATAGCATTAGTAAAGCAATGGAAATGGTAAAATTGGTTGGTCTTGATGGAAGAGAAAACTATTTTCCAAGAGAACTCTCTGGAGGTCAACAACAAAGAGTAGGTATCGCTAGATCCTTAGCTGTAGAACCAGATATATGGTTTTTAGATGAACCCTTTTCAGCATTAGATCCACTAATAAGAAAAGAAATGCAAGATGAGTTTTTAAGACTTCAAGAAAAATTGCAAAAAACAATAATGTTTATTACGCATGATTTTGATGAAGCGTTAAAACTAGCTGATCGAATTGCGATAATGAAAGATGGTATTATTGAACAATTAGATACACCAGCTAATATTGTTTTAAATCCTGCAACAGAATATGTAAGAAAATTTACTGAAGAAGTACCTAGAGAAAAAGTTTTAGTAATAGAGGATGTGATGGAAGCATCTGTTAAAGATAATTTAAGCGATTTAAAAGTTTCAAAAGATGAAATTATTGAAAATGTAGCAGAAAAAATTCTAACTCAAGAAAAAACAGTAGCTGTAGTAGATGAAAATAATCAAATTGTAGGCTCAATTAACCCATCAAAAATCATTAATACAGTTTTTGGAGGACGTAAAAATAACAGTTAAAATATGGAATTGATAAAAAAATACCCCAAATTATTTCAGTGGTTATTTTTATTAATTGTATTTTTTGCTTTATGTTTTGCAATTGATGTTCCAGAAACATACAATTTTATAAGAGGACAGGCAGAATTTATTAAAGATCCCAACCAAAGTTCATACGTCTTATTTGGTAAAGAGGTAAGATATTATGCTTTTGATGTCTTTTGGAGATTACCTCCACTTCTTGGGTGGCTTCCTATTTGGATAAATGACTCTTTATTTTTCTTAATGAATGAGTGGATGCCAATGGAGTTTTGGAACGAAGATACTCAGGAATTTAAAACTCGTCCCTTAGTGTTACAAATTACAAGAAATGTTACCTCTTTTATGACTTTTCTCATTGACTTAATAAGAGAAATTTTATTGGGTGGACTTAATACTATTGTTGCATTTTCGAGTTGGGATTGGATCGATGCAAATCCGTGGGCAGAATTACCAGGATTGCCATGGACAATCGTAGCAGCAGGGGCAACAATATTAGCATATAAACTTAGTGGTAAAGGGCTTGCATTATTTGCTGCTTTAGTGATGGTTTATATTTCCATTTTTGGTCAATGGAAACCTTCAATGCAAACACTCTCTTTTATATTAGTAGCTGCACCATTATCATTTATTTTTGGTTTAGGTTTGGGTGTGGCAGCATTTAAAAGTAAACGAGTTGAGAAAGCTTTATATCCAATACTTTTAGTAATGCAGACTATGCCTCAATATGCAGTTTTAGTTCCAGCAATTGTTCTTTTTGGAGTAGGTGATCATGCGGCTGTAATCATAACTATGGTTGTTGCAGTTCCTCCAATGATACTATTAACCTTATTGGGTCTTAGAGGAATATCTCCTGAGGTTATTGAAGCAGGTAAAATGAGTGGATGTAGTAATTGGCAATTGATGTCTAAAGTGTTAATTCCAACAGCTAGAAGAGATATTTTAATTGGAGTTAACCAGGTTATCATGGTTTGTTTTTCAATGGCAGTTATATCAGCTTTTATAGGTGCTAAAGGTTTAGGATTTAATTTATTGTTAGCACTAAATCAGCTTAACATTGGATTAGCATTAGAAGCAGGACTATGTATTAGTTTGATTGCAATACTTTTGGATAAAATGTCTTTAGCTTGGGCTAATAAACAAATTGATTATTTTGGTAACTTAACTTTTTTTCAACGTCATAAAAACGCATTCTTTTTTGGTGTAGCGATAATATTGGGAATATTATTCGCATACTTTGGATCTTTTTATTTTAAAGAGGGGTATAATTATCTTTTTGAAGTCCCACACAATAAAGGGATATCAACAGCTGATTTTTGGAATAAAGGTGTTGATTGGATTTTTGATACTTTCTTTGTATACATAAAAGCATTTAACACTTGGTTGATTGTAGATGTGCTTCAGCCAATGCGTGCTTTGTATTTAAGAATGCCTGCCGTAGCAACATTGGTTTTAGTAGTAGGGGCGGGATATATAATTGGTGGTGTTCGATCTGCTTTAGTTGTTTGTGGATTGACATTATTTATAGCATTAAGCCCATGGTGGGATAGAGCTTTAGTTACAACTTACATGGCAACTTTTGGAGTTATTATATCTTGTATAATCGGATTTA
>JAFJTK010000100.1 GCA_017880265.1 Candidatus Pelagibacter sp.
TGCAATTGTAGATTTGCCACTTCCACTTTCACCAACTAATCCAAAAGACTCTCCTTCTTTAATTTCAAATGAAACATTATCTACTGCCATAACTGAGTTTTTTGAATTTTCTGTAAAAAAATTATCATCAAAACTTTTATTAAGATTTTCAATTTTAACTAAATCTTGTTCAATAATTTCTTTTTTATTCCATCTACTTAAAATTTTTATATTATTACTCTGATTATTTTTGTTTTCTTTCTCTACAATTACAAATCTAGAAATTTTTTTGTTTGTTGGTGGTACTGAACTTATTAAGCTTTTTGTATAGGTCTCTTTAGGTTTTGTTAGAATTTCTTTTGTTTCACCAATTTCAACTAAATTTCCATTTTTCATCACAGCTACACGATCTACTGTCTCCGCAATTACACCCATATCGTGAGTAATTAAAATTACTGCAAGATTTCTTTCTTTCGTTAATCTCTTAATTAAGTCAAGTATTTGAGATTGAATTGAAACATCTAAAGCAGTTGTGGGTTCATCTGCAATTAAAAGTTCTGGCTCACAGCATAATGCAAGTGAAATCACCACTCTTTGTCTCATTCCACCTGAAAACTGATGAGGATAGTTATCAAATCTTTTTTCTGCATCTTTAATTCCAACTTCTCTCAAGAGCTCTATCGATTTCCTTTTTGCCTCATCATTGGTTAAATCAAGATGAGTTTGAATAGTTTCTATTAATTGTTCACCAACAGTAAGTATTGGATTAAGAGAAGTTTGAGGGTCCTGAAATATAAGGCCAATTTTATTACCTCTATATTTAACGATATTTTTTGGATCATCATGAATATTTAGATCTCCTAAAATTACTGACCCACTTGAAACTTTTCCTGGAGCATCAATTAGATTGATTATTGCATTTCCAACAGTGCTTTTTCCCGATCCAGACTCCCCAACTAATCCTAATATTTCTCCTTTATTCACTTCAATATTTACATCTTTAGCTGCATAAACAGTTTCTTTTCTCATTGGATAATCAACACTTAAGTTTTTAATTTTTAGAAAACTCATTTTTTTAACCTTGGGTTTAATGTGTCTCTCATCCAATCTCCCAACAAATTAATTGAAAAAGCTAAGATTACTAAAAAAATTGCTGGGAAAAAGGTAATCCACCACTCACCAGAAAACAAAAAGTCATTACCTAATCTAATGAGTGTTCCAAGAGATGGGGTAGTAGGAGGAACTCCTACTCCTAAAAAACTTAAAGTTGATTCTGCTATGATTGCAAGTGCTAGACCAATAGTGCCAATGACTAACACGGGTCTTAAAATATTTGGTAATATATGTTTAAACATTATAATCAAATTTGAAACTCCAATTATTGTTGATGCTGAAACATAATCTTTATTTTTTTCTACAAGGGTTGCTGCTCTTGATACTCTTGCAAATTGAGGCCACTCTGAAATCCCAATTGCAAATATTAAAACATAAATAGCCATTTCATCGTGCATCTCTCTTGAAATTAGTCCTCTTGCAATTCCATCTACAAGAAGTGCCATTAAAATACTTGGGACAGTAAGTTGAACATCAGTTAATCTCATTACTACCATTTCATATTTCCCACCAAAAAAACCTGCTGTTAATCCAAGACCAACCCCAAGTATTAAACTAAAGATAATTGCAGAAAAACCAACTATTAAAGAAATTCGAGAACCATAAAGGATAGTTGATAACATATCTCTACCTTGTCCATCTGTTCCTAAAATAAATTTTGCAATTCCATCTTCTGTCCACGATGGTGGAGTAAAAGCATCCATCAATGACAATGAGGATGGATCAAATGGATTATAAGGTGTTATAAATTCTACAAAAAAAGAACAAAAGAAAATTATAAATAAAATAATTGATGATATTATTGCTGTTGGTGACTTTATAAAGCTATGATAAATATCACTATCTTTAATTCTTCCCCAAGTACTAATGTTATTATCCACTTGAAACATCTCCTTTAACTCTAATTCTTGGATCTATAAAATAGTAAAGAATATCAACAATAAAATTTATCATTACAAAAACAAAAGCAATAAACACCAAATAAGCAGACATAATTGGAACATCAACAAACTGAACTGCTTGAATAAATAAAAAGCCCATTCCTGGCCACTGAAAAACTGTTTCAGTTATAATTGAAAATGCAATCAATGTTCCAATATTAATTCCAGCAATAGTGATTACAGGGATTAATCCATTTTTTAATGCATGTTTATATTTAATACTATTTTCGCTAATACCACGTGCTCGAGCAAACTTGATATAGTCTGTTTGTAAAATCTCCATCATTTCTGCCCTAACCAGTCTAATAATATAAGTCATTTGAAATAGGCTTAATGTTACAGACGGTAGGATAATAGCCTTTAATCCTGAGATCGTTAAAAACCCAGTAGTCCAAAATCCTATCTCAACAACCTCACCTCTTCCAAACGAAGGTAGAATTCCTAAAATTACTGCAAATAAATAGATAAATAATATTCCTATAACAAATGTGGGTAATGAGACACCAAGCAGAGAAACCGCTAAAATAATATCACTTAAAAAACCTTTCCTATGTATCCCGGTATAAACTCCTAATAATGTTCCGGTAATCAAAGCAATTAAAGCTGAAATAACTACAAGTTCAATTGTTGCTGGCAACCTCTCAACTATTAGATCAGATACTGGTCTTCTTAATTGATATGAAATTCCAAATTCACCTTTTGAAGCATTAACAACAAATCTAGAAAATTGAACATGAATAGGGTCCATTAAACCTAATGTTTCTCTTAATTCAGCTCTTTCTTCATCAGAGGTTTCTTCTCCTACCATATTGTTTATTGGGTCTCCTACGAAATTGAATAAAGAAAAAGATACAAAGGCAACAACAAGCATCACCAAAGCAGACTGAAACAATCGTTTAAAGAAATATTTTATCAATTGAAGAAGATATTATTGTTTTGATACTAGCCCTTTAAAATTATAAAGGGCTAGCAAAATATTATTTAATTAAAGCTAGCAGCTTTAAATAAAGGTTCGTTATTTGGTCTAATAGGAACATTAACATCGTTTTTTGCCGCCCAAGAAATTACTTGGTGATGCAATGGAAGATAAGAAATATCATCTCTTACAATTTTCCAAGCATTAGCTATTGCAGCATTCCTTTTATCCAAATCAACTTCGCCTTCCATAACTCTTATTGCAGCATCTACTTCTGAGTTACTAAAGTTAACTTTATTCCAGCTAGCTCCTGTTTCATATAAGTAATGAAATACATAGTGACTATCTAAAGTAGGAACACCCCAACCAAGCATATAGAAATCACCCTGATTATCTTTCAGCTCTTGAAAATGCTTACTTTTAGTTTGTGCAAATAAGTTTACGTTAACACCAATTTTTCCTAACATTCCAACTACAGCTGTACAAATTGCTTCATCATTTACATATCTGTCATTTGGACATCTTAGTTCTACATCAAAACCATTTGGATATCCTGCATCTGCTAATAGTTTTTTAGCTGCGTCAACATCATAAGGTAATCTTTTATCAAGATCTTTAGTATAACCATTTACACCTGGAAAAGTTACAATTCCTGCTGGTTCACTTAAACCTCTCATAACTTTTTTCTTAATCGCTTCAATATCAATTGCTTGATAAAGAGCTTGTCTTACCTCTTTTTTCTTAAATGGATTATCTCCTGTATTACCAGTTCTTAACTGATCAGCAGCTTGATCCATTCCTAAAAAAATTGTACGCATTTGTGCTGTACTTTCAACTTTGTGTGTAGATGAAGATCCAATACGAGCTAAATCTTGAACTGGTGCATCAGTAACTAAATCAATTTCTCCTGATAATAATGCTGCAACTCTAGTTGCTGCATTTTTAATTGGAAGCAATTCAATTTGGGTTACTTTTTTATCTGTCATCTCTCCCCACCAATGCTTGTTTCTTTTAAACACAGTTTTAGTATTAGGCTCTCTTAGAGTTACTTTAAAAGGTCCTGTTCCTAAGGCATTAGTTGCTGAAAAAGTTTCTTGTCCAGCATCCCAGTTTTGAGGGGACATAGCAAAATTCTTTTCAGACCATGCTTTTGACATTATAAAAATGTTTGAAAGTTGGTTTAAAAGAATTGGATTAGGCTTACTCGTTGTAATTTTAACTGCATAGTCACCAACAGCTTCAACTCCTGAAACTGTACTAATATATTCTTTAAAGTCAGATGTTCTTTGTTTAGCTCTTAGAATACTAAACACAACATCTTCAGAAGTCATTTTAGACCCATCTGAAAATTTAACATCTTCTCTTAATGTAAAAATCCAAGTGTTGGGATCAGTTGTTTTCCATTTAGTAGCCAAAGCTGGTTGAATTTTCATATCAACAGCTCGTTCAACTAACGCTTCGTATATTTGTCTTGATACTTGAGTTGTTGGACCCTCGTTTTGTGCGTGGGGATCAAGTGTTAGACTATCTCCTTGCATCGACCATTTTATAGTTTTGGCCCATGCTGAAGAAAATCCAAATACTAGAACTACAGATAGTAGAACTCTTATAAAATTTTTGATTTTCATTATTTCCTCTTTTTTAAATTTATTTAAAAAAGTATAGGTGAAATAATAAAATTTTTATAGATAAAATTTTGTACTTAAAATTTAACTTTTATCGCTATCTACTAATTTTTTCTTACCAATCCATGGCATCATAGCCCGAAGTTCAGCACCTACTTTTTCCACTGAGTGCTCAGCTAATTTTGCTCTAGTTGCAAGGAAGTTTTTCTGACCATTTTTACATTCATCCATCCACTCCTTAGTAAATTTTCCTGATTGAATATCAGCCAAAACTTCTTTCATTCTTTTCTTAGTTTCTTCTTTGTTTACAATTCTCGGACCTGAAACATACTCACCATATTCTGCTGTATTAGAAATAGAATAGTTCATGTTTGCAATTCCGCCTTCATAAATTAAATCAACAATTAATTTAACTTCATGAACAGTTTCAAAGTAAGCCATTTCTGGTTCATAACCTGCTTCGGTTAAAGTCTCGTAACCATTTTTAATCAATTCAACTAAACCACCACATAAAACAGTTTGTTCTCCAAATAAATCTGTTTCAACTTCATCTTTAAATGTAGTTTCAATTATTCCAGATCGTCCACCACCTACTGCAGATGCATAAGATAATGCTAAATCTCTAGCTTTTCCTGATCCATCTTGATGAACAGCAAACAAACATGGAACTCCACCACCTTTTTCATATTCACTTCTAACTAAATGACCAGGGCCTTTTGGAGCGACCATAAATACATCTAGATCTTTTCTTGCTTTAATTAAATCGTAGTGAACATTTAATCCATGAGCAAACGCAATACTCGTTCCTTCTCTTACTCTTTGTTCAATATGATTTTTATAAATTTCAGCTTGCAACTCATCTGGAGTTAAAATCATAACTACATCTGCCCATGCAGCAGCATCAGATAAATTCATTACTTTTAAACCTTTGGACTCAGCTTTTGCAACACTTGAAGATCCTTCTCTTAGAGCAACAACTATTTCTTTAACACCACTGTCTTTTAAGTTTAAGGCATGAGCATGTCCTTGGCTTCCATAACCAAAAATAGCAACTTTTTTGCCTTTAATTAATTCAACATCTGCATCTTTTTCATAAAACATTTTCATTTTTTTTCTCTCCTTAATTAATTAGTTAAATATTTCAGCGCCTCTTGTCATTGCAACCGCTCCAGTTCTTGAGACACTTATAAGACCGTGCGATTTTAAATTTTTTACCATTTTATCTATTTCTCTTCTTAGCGCTGTAATTTGAATTACAGCAGATTTATTTGTTTGATCTAATATAACTGGATTAAATTTTTTACAAGCATTTAAAGCTTTTTTAATTTTAGCTGAATTTCCAATTAATTTTAATAACGCCATTTCTTTAAAAATCACATTTTTATCTTCTCTTTTAAAGTTACCTACTTTGTGAACCGGAACTAGTTTTTTCAATTGTAAAACAATCTGCTCAATTACCTCTGGTGTTCCTGTGGTTACAATAGTAATTCTTGATAAATTATTTTTTTGGTCAACCTCTGCAACTGCAAGCGACTCGATGTTATAGCCTCTTCCAGAGAAAAGACCAACCACTCTAGATAAAACACTTGCTTCATTATCTACCCAAACAACAATTATGTGAGTTTCTAATTTACTAACTTTAGTTGGAGTACTGTATGCTGATTTAGATTTTGGCATTTATACTAACGCTTTACCCTTGCCTGTAATTTTATTTTCCTCTTGATCTTTTGGACCTAATAACATTTGATTATGAGGTTTTCCTGATGGGATCATTGGAAAACAGTTCTCTGCTTGATCCACATGGCAATCAAAAATAACTGGCTTATCAATATTGATCATTTCTTCAATTTTTTCATCTAATTCATCTGGATTTTCGGCTCTAATTCCAACACATCCATAAGCCTCGGCTAATTTTACAAAATCAGGTAGAGCTTCTGAATAACTTTCAGAGTAATTTTTCTCATGAAGTAATTCCTGCCACTGTCTTACCATTCCCATATATTGATTGTTTAATATGAAAATTTTTATTGGTAAATTATACTGAATTGCAGTTGAGATTTCCTGCATAGTCATCAAAATCGATGCTTCACCAGCAACATCAACAACTAATTTCTTAGGATTTGCAACTTGGACACCAATTGCAGCTGGTAAACCATACCCCATAGTACCTAAACCTCCTGAGGTCATCCATCTATTTGGTTTGTTAAATTTATAGTGTTGAGCGGCCCACATTTGATGTTGACCAACCTCTGTCGTGATAAAAGTATCTTGATTTTTAGTTAATTCATAAAGTCTTTGAACTGCGTGCTGTGGTTTAATTATTTTATCACTATTAATAAAGTTAAGAGATTGTTTAGATCTCCATTTTTGGATTTGTTGCCACCATTTTGAAATTTTTTGCTTGTTAGATTTTTCTAAATTTAAATTTTTCTTTTTTAAAGTTTTGGTTGTTGATTTAATCACATCAGTTACGTCTCCAACAATTGCTAAATCTACTTTTATAATTTTATTTATTGATGAAGGGTCAATATCAATATGAACTTTTTTTGATTTAGGAGAAAACTCATCAATCTTACCTGTAATCCTATCATCAAATCTTGCACCAATATTAATTAATAAATCACAATCATGCATTGCATTATTAGCTTCATAAGTTCCATGCATTCCAAGCATACCTAGAAATTGATTATCATCCCCAGGGTATGAACCTAATCCTTGAAGTGTTGATGTGATTGGAAAACCAGTCAGTGCTACTAGTTCTCTTAAAAGTTCACTTGCTTTTGGTCCTGAATTTACAACACCCCCACCAGTATAAAAAATTGGCTTTGATGCTTTGTTCATTAACTCAATCAATTGATCAATATCTTTTTGATTAAATTTATTTTTATTTTTAACTTCTATTTTCTTTTCCTTTTTAAGAGAAACATATTTGGTCTTTGCAAATTGAATATCCTTTGGAATATCAACTAGTACAGGTCCAGGTCTTCCAGTGGTTGCAACTTCAAATGCTTCATGCATTATTCTTTGAAGATCATTAATATCTTTTACTAACCAATTATGTTTTGTGCATGGTCTAGTAATTCCAGTGGTGTCACACTCTTGAAAAGCATCCGTTCCAATTAAATGAGTTGGAACTTGTCCTGAAATACAAACTAAAGGAACAGAATCCATATAAGCATCTGTTAAAGCAGTAACCACATTGGTTGCACCTGGTCCTGAAGTAACCAAAACAACGCCTGGTTTGCCAGATGATCTTGCATAACCTTCTGCTGCATGACCTGCTCCTTGTTCGTGTCTTACTAAAATATGTTTAATCGAAGTGTGATTTTTTAATTCGTCATAAATTGGAAGAACTGCTCCTCCTGGATAACCAAAAATATGATTTACCTTTTGCTCTTCAAGGCATTTAAATACAATTTCTGCTCCAGTATATAATTTTGGCATTTCGCAATCTAGCTGAAGTTGTACTGATTGGTCAAGTTTTAGAATGAATTATTTAATTTTTTTTAAAAATTTTTTTAAGTCTTGTGGTGATAATTTTAACCAACTGATCATGTGGCCTCTGGCCCAAGTGCTCTGCCTTTTTGCATATTGTCTTGTCTTTATTGATATTTTTTCAATAACATCGAGCATATCTTTTCTTTTTTCCAGATATTCTTTTATCTCGTGAATACCGATGGCTTTATTGACGCTCTTATCTTTTCTAACTTTTAGTTTAATAAACCTTTTAACTTCATTGACAGCACCCATCTCAATCATTTGTTCAGCTCTTTTGCTAATTCTTTGGATTAACTCCTCGCGTGGATAATCAATATAAATTTTAAAAAAATCATCTTTGTCAAAATATGATTTAGTATTTTCGAACCAATCATGAAGTGATTTTTTAGTAAATTGTTTAACTTCATAAGCTCTAATCGATCTTTGTGTATCAGTTGGATTAATGTTTTCTTTAGAATAAGGATCGAGCTTAATAAGTTTTTGATAAAATTTTTTTTGACCTAAATTTTTATGTTGAGTTCTTATTTTATTTCTAAATCTAATTGGAATGTTAGGAATACTTACAAGTCCATCAGTTAAAGCCTTAAAATAAAGTCCTGTTCCGCCAACAAAAATTGGAGTTTTGTTTCTTTTTTTAACTTCTTTAATTTTTTTGATTGCAATCTTTAACCAATCTCCAGTTGAAAAATTATTTTTTACACTATGAAATCCATATAAGTGATGTTTAATTTTTTGATAATCTTTTGTATTGGGGCGGGCTGATAAAATTTTTAATTCTTTATAAACCTGCATGCTATCGGCATTAATAATTTCACCATTAATTTTTTTAGCAAGTTTAATTGAAAAGTTAGATTTACCAGAAGCTGTTGGTCCAGAAATTAAAATAATCTTGGATTTTAAATCCATGATTAATCTAATTTAACACCAATATATCTTCTTTGATTTTGATTATTATATATTGCAAGTAAAATTGTTTTTTGATTTGATTTTAAAACATCTTTAACAATTTTTTCTAAATCTTGCGCCGTTTTAATTTTTGTTTTTTGAGCTTCAACAATAATACTATTAGCTTCTATCGATTTTTGTAATGGGCTAGTATTTCCTATTTGTGTTACAACCAATCCTGAAATTTGATTAGGAAGTTTTCTAGTCTTAATATCTTCTTTTGTTAGTTTTCTAACAGTAATTTTTAAATCTTCTATGATTGTATCTTTAGGAGCTTCAGTTTTTTTATCACTAACTTTAAAATCATCTGATGTTTCTAATCT
>JAFJTK010000039.1 GCA_017880265.1 Candidatus Pelagibacter sp.
CCAACAAAAATTTATTCTAAATGTAAAAACCCTGAAAGGGCAATGATTGGACATCCTTTCAATCCAGTTTATTTATTGCCTGCTGTTGAAATTGTGCCTGGAAAAAAAACATCAAAAAAATTTTTAGATAAAGCAAAAAAATTTTATGAGACAATATCAATGAACCCAATCATGGTTAAACATGAACTACCTGGTTACTTATCTGATAGATTGCAAGAAGCTTTATGGAGAGAAGGGCTTCACATTATTAATGAAGGTCATGCAACCACTGAAGAATTAGATAGAGCAATTGAGGATGGTCCAGGATTAAGATGGTCGTTGATGGGAACCTTTCTAACTTTTCATTTAGCTGGAGGAAAAGCTGGAATGAGACATATGTTAGAACAATTTGGACCTGCATTAAAACTACCATGGACTAAATTAAAAGCTCCAACTTTATCTAATAAGTTAATTGATAGACTAGTTCAGGGGACCAAAAAACAATCTAAAGGTAAATCTGTTACTAAAATTTCAAATATTAGAGACGAATATTTGGTTGATCTTCAAAAATTAAGAAAAAAGTATGAAAATAAAATTAGAAAATAATGAAAAAGATTTTAACAGCTAGTTGTTTGTGTAAAGGTATCAAGTTTAAAACGAGCGGAGAACACAGGAATGTTTCAAATTGTCATTGTATTCAGTGTAGAAAAACTCATGGTATTTATGGCTCTTATTCTAATGTTAAAGATAAAGATATTAAGTTCATAACTAAAAAAACCCTTAAATGGTTTAACTCATCCAGCAGTGCAAAAAGAGGATTTTGTAATAAATGTGGAGCTAGCGTTTTTTTTAAATTTAAAAACTCTGACAATACTTCAATAGCAGCTGGAATGTTTAATGGAAAAACAGGCCTTAAAACAATGAGAAATATATTCGTTGGCTCTAAATCAGATTTTTACAAAATTTCAGATAAACTACCAAAGTATAAAAGATTTTCGAATTAGTCGTTTCTTTCTGTGTGACCATCAACAGAGATTACTTGTCCAGAAACTTTACTTGAGTCATCTGAGATTAGAAATGAACACATTTTTCCAATATCTTCTTCCAAGATCCATTTTTTCATTGAACTCATAGAAACAAAATCTTTTTCAATTACTTTTGTTGAAGTTTTAGTAAACTTAGCTTTATCTTTTATAACTCTTTTCATTCTGTCCCCCTTAATTGTTCCAGGACATACGGCATTCACTCTAATATTAAACTTACCAAGTTCCATAGCTAAAGTTTTCGTAACACCTATTATTGCCCATTTACTTGCTGCATAAGGGGACCGAAGTGGAAAACCAAGTATACCAGCAGTAGATGAAATATTAATAATTGAACCGTTTTTAGATTTTTTAAGTAATGGAATAGCTTTTTTTGTAAAATAGAAGTGACTATTTACATCTACATGCAAAGTATTTTCCCAATCTTTAGATTTTAATTTTTCAAGTGATCCTGTAGGTCCTGCAATACCAACATTATTTATTAAAGCGTCAATTTTTTTTGTTTTCTTTTTTACTTTTTCAAAAAAATCTGAAACTTGATATTCGTTTGATGCATCGCATAGATATGAAAAAAGTCTTTTATTTTTAAGTGGATGTTTGTTTAATTTAGCAAGTGATTTGCTATTTATATCACAAAGATAAACAGTAGCTCCTCTTGAAAGACATACTTTTGCAGTGGCTAGACCAATTCCAGATGCTCCTGCAGATATGATGATCTTTTTATTTTTTAATGATTGGTTAACCATTAATTATGATTTTGTTAATGAGGACTGTAATTCTTTATTAGTGATGTAGCCTTTAATATTTCCACTTTTATCAACTACCTCACAATTAGCGTTAGTACACACTATTTGAGACAAAAACTCCTCTATAAACTGATCTTCATTAACCTTAACTAGATTTGATTTATCAATTCCATTGGTCTCATTAGCATTAGTCATGATAATTTTAGCTTTGATAACCTTTGCTCTATTAACATCTTTGACAAAAGCTTTTACATAATCATCAGCTGGGTTCATAATAATATCAACCGGAGTTCCAACTTGAACTAATTTTCCAGCATTTAATATTCCTATGTGATCTCCCAGTCTAAGCGACTCGTCCAAGTCATGAGTAATAAATACTATTGTTTTTTTTAATTCTGATTGAAGGTCCATTAATTGTTTTTGCATGTCACTTCTAATCAATGGATCCAATGCACTAAATGCTTCATCCATTAACATGATATCTGAATTAGTCGCTAAAGCTCTTGCTAAGCCAACCCGTTGTTGCATTCCTCCAGATAATTGATTTGGAAACTGGTGCTCAAATCCATTTAATCCAACAGCCTCAATTTTTTCCATTGCAGTTTTATTTTTTTCTTCTTCGGGTTTGCTTTGCATTTCAAGACCATATCCCACTTTTTCTAAAACTGTTTTAT
>JAFJTK010000169.1 GCA_017880265.1 Candidatus Pelagibacter sp.
AGTCTAATCCTGAAAAAAATGAAATTGTTAAAAATGCTATAAAATTTTTAGCTAATCAATTTATTAACAATGGTAGTATTGAAAATAAGGATATACTTTCATCAGTAGATAATTTTATGATCAATGAAAAAGTTAAAAATAATAATGTCACTGATATAATTAAGACTCCAAAAAAATCAATTATTCCAAGATCAGAAAAACAAAAAGATTATGTAAGAGCCTTGAGACAAAGCGACATAATAATTTCTGCAGGTCCAGCAGGAACTGGTAAAACATTTTTAGCAGTAGCTGTAGGTCTTACGATGTTATTAGAAAAAAAAATTGAAAGAATTATCTTATCTAGACCAGCTGTTGAAGCAGGAGAAAGATTAGGATTTTTACCTGGTGACATGAAAGAAAAAGTTGATCCTTATTTAAGACCTTTATATGACTCATTGTATGATCTCTTTGATTTTGAAAAAATTCAAAGAATGATCGAAATTGGCGATATTGAAATAGCGCCACTTGCTTTTATGAGAGGAAGAACTTTAAAAAATTCATTTGCAATTTTAGATGAGTCGCAAAATGCAACAGACACTCAAATTAAGATGTTTTTAACTAGAATAGGAGAAAATTCTAAAATAGTTGTTAACGGAGATCCAACACAAATTGATTTACCAAATAAAAATATGTCGGGTTTAGTTAGATCAAAAGAATTATTAGGTCATTTAAATGAAATATCAGTTGTTGATTTTGACCATTCAGATGTGGTTAGGCATCCATTAGTTTCCAAAATAGTTAAAGCCTACTCAAAAAATGATTAGTATTGAAGTTTTCTCAGAAGAGAAAGCTTGGTCAAAAAAACTTAGAAAAAAAGAGCTTTTTTTCAAAGAAATTTGTAATTTCTTTCCTAAAAAATACCGATTTCCTAACAAGAAAATAACCCTTTCTTTACTTCTCTCTAATAATAAATGTATCAAAAAATTAAATAAGAATTTTAGAAATAAAAATAAGGCTACAGATATTCTTTCATTTCCTTTAGCAAAAAAAACATCAATAACTAAAAGTACTTATATTGGAGATATTATAATTAGTTATAATTTCATGAACAAACCTAAATCACAAAATATTAAAAGTTTTAAAGAAAAAGTAGTTAAAACTTTTATACATGGATATCTTCACTTATTAGGTTTTGACCATATAAAAAATAAAGATTATAGAAGAATGGTTAGTGAGGAAGAAAAAATATATAAATCTGTAATTTCAAAGATTAACTAGGTTGATAAAAAAAAGATACATCGAGATAGTTTTTTTGATAATTTTAGGTGCAGTCTCATCTTTAAGTTTACCTCCTTATAATTACTTAATAATAAATTTTTTTACCTTTAGTGCATTTTTTATATTCTTATTTAAAAAATCTAAAATTACTCAAAGTAAAAAACATTTCTTTATTTATGGGTGGCTATTTGGATTTGGTTATTTTTTATCAAGCTTGTATTGGATATCTATATCTTTAACATTTGATCAAAATTTTAAATTTTTAATTCCCATAGCTCTAATTTTAGTACCTTTATTTCTTGGAATTTTTTATGGATTAGCTACTTTTTGTTTTATAATTTCAAATTCTAAAAAAGTAGTAAGCTCTTTTTTAGTTTTTGCATTATTTTTTGGAGTTTTTGAATTTATTAGAGGTTCAATTTTAACTGGTTTTCCTTGGAATTTAATAGCTTATAGTTTTGTTAATCATTTAGAAATATTAAGCATTACCTCATTAATAGGAACCTACGGATTTAATTTACTTTGTATTTCATTGTTTGCTAGTCCTGCAATTTTTATTCTAAGAGAAACAAAAAAAGATATAGCAGTGTGTGTAGTTTTTCTAATTATGCCATTTCTATTTTATTTATATGGATCATCTTATAAAGAAAGATTTAACTCATCAGATACTATAAATTATGAATATAAAGTAAGAGCCATAGGTTCAAATATAAGTCTAGATAGATTTTATTCAAATATTGATCCAGTCTCTGTGATAGATGAATTGATTGATATAAGTCAGCCCATTAAAGATGATAAAACAATATTTGTTTGGCCTGAGGGAATTCTGCCCGATGTTTCTCAAGAAGAATTAATTGAATTTAAATGGCTATTTGAGGATGTCTTCAGTCAAAATCATTTATTATTTATTGGAATTAACAGTCAAAAAACAAATAAAGAAAAAATTGATTATTTCAATTCTATATCAATTTATGATCATAATTTAGAAATATTAAATTTTTACAACAAGATTAATCTAGTCCCATTTGGTGAATTTTTACCTTTTGAAAATATTCTAAAAAAATTTGGTTTAAGTGTAATTACAAATAATTATCAATCATTTTCAAGTGGTGAAGATAGAAAAATTATAGATATAAAAAGAGATGATTTTTCTTTGAAAATATTACCATTAATTTGTTATGAA